>JBDSLX010000265.1:0-31241 GCA_039916145.1 Verrucomicrobiota bacterium
TGAATAGATAAATCACGCGTGATTTTAAATTTCTCAACGCGCTTTCGCAGGGTAGCGCGCGTGATGCCCAAAAGTTTGGCGGCTTGCACCTGGTTTCCTTTTGTTTCGAGTAAGGCTTGAATGATCAACTCTCGTTCGACTGCGGGAATTAGTTTGAGTTTGCTGTCTTTGCGCGCCCACGAAAACAACTGGCCGACCAGATGTGCCAAATCGCCGCTTTGATTTGCGCGCGAAATTGGAGCAGTAGTTCGGGAAGGGGCGGTTGACGTTCCCAAAATTTCAGGTGGAAAATCATTGGGCAAAATGACGCTGCCTTTTGCGACGACAGTGGCGCGTTGGATGACGTTTTCCAATTCGCGCACGTTTCCGGGCCAGTTGTAATTTTCCAACGCTTTCATGGCGGCGGCGGCGATAGATTTTCGCCCGCCACTTTTGCCGGTGAATTTTTTGAGAAAATAATTTGCGAGCAATGGAATGTCTTCGCGCCGCTCGCGCAAAGACGGCAGATGAATCCGCACGACGTTCAAGCGATAGAATAAATCTTCACGAAATTCCTTGGCGGCCACGGCGTCTTCCAAAGGTTTGTTTGTCGCAGCGATCACGCGGACATCGACTTTGACCGAATGATTTCCGCCGACGCGCTCGAATGTGCCGGACTGCAAAACACGCAGCATCCGCGTCTGCGTGGCGAGCGACATGTCGCCGATTTCATCGAGAAAAATTGTTCCACGATCACATTGCTCGAACTTTCCGATGCGTTGCGTGGCCGCACCGGTAAACGCGCCGCGTTCGTGGCCGAACAATTCGCTTTCCAAAAGATTTTCGGGAATCGCGGCGCAATTGATGGCGAGGAATGGTTGTTCGCTGCGTTTGCTGTGGTGATAAATCGCGCGCGCCACGAGTTCTTTTCCGGTGCCACTTTCGCCGGTGATAAGCGCGGTGGCGTCGCTCGCGGCCAATTGCCCGATCAGTTTGTAAACCTGTTGCATCGCTTCGCCTTGTCCGACGATGCCCAGCTCGTGATCTTCGGAATCAAGCAATGGTTGATACGAAACGACCTGTTTCATATCGCGCGCGGCCTTCAACGCGTCGGTGACGATTTGCTTGAGCTTCGGAACGTCGAACGGCTTGAGCAAATAATCGTAAGCGCCGAGTTTCATCGCTTCGATGGCAGTTTGCGTCGTGCCAAAAGCGGTCATCATAATGACGAGTTGTTTGGCGTCGTTTTCGCGCAAGCGACGCAGTGTTTCCAAGCCGTTAATGCCGCCCATCCGAACGTCCATGATGACGAGGTCGGGCTTGAGTTTCGGGATTATTTTTAAACCTTCTTCGCCGCTGCTCGCGGTGGAGAGTTGGATTTCTGCTCCATTAAAAATCCGTCGAAACGAATATTGCACGTCAGCTTCGTCGTCGATCAAAAGGACTTTGTTGATGGGATCAGGCATTTTCGATTTCAGTTTGTGGCCCTGTCACTTCTTTCAAATGTTCTCTATTTTTTAACCCAACATAAACGGCGCCACCAACAAGGCTCCAGAATAAGCCTCCTCCGTAAATCAACAAAGAGAGGGAAAGTGCGGAAGTTTTAGGAACGTGGATTTCCGGCGCAGCGAGCATGAGGACAAAAAGATTTTCGCGCACGCCCAATCCGCTCGGAGTGATGGGCAATGCTGAAATGCAAATGATGATTGGAACAACGACAAAAAGCGCCACGGGAGGAATGCTCAGGTTCAAACCGTAAGCAACCGTCATGACTTGCAATACACAGACGACATTGAGGGACATGGAAATGGCAATGGCCTTGAGCAGGAAAGTCCGTCGGCAGCCGAATTGGCGGCAGGAATCCAAAGAACGCTCCAGCAATTGGCCTTTCGGTAATTTGCGGAAATAACTGCGCGCTTTGGGAAATCGTTTTGAAATTCCGCCCCAAAAAGCGATCCACAACAAGGCGGTAAACGCAGCCAAGAGCAACAAAATGAGCAAGGCGCAGGCGCCCAGACTTTTGTGCGAGAATAGAAGATGAAAATTTGGCAACATCATGAGCGCGGCGAAAAGCAGCATAGCCCACAATCCCAATAAACGATCCACGAACACAGTGATGACCGCTTCGGTTTTCTTGTGATGCGTTTCGCGCGCGGCGTAATAGGCTTTGATTAAATCCCCGCCGGTCGATCCGAGGAGAAAAGAGTTGAAGAATTGTGCGACAAAGGTGATTGCGGTTGCGCGACGCAGCGGCAGATGCAAACCCTGAACTTCAAGAACCATTCGCCAACGAATTACTCCAAGGACGACAGTGGTTCCAAAACACAGGAGCGAGAGAGCAAAGGCGCCGGGATGAATGAGGGCGATGGTTTGCCATAGTTCGCGCGGGCCGGTCGTCCATGCTTGTTTCCATTGCTCGGCGCGGGAAAGTTCTTGCCATCCTGCGCCAAGTTTTTCAGCGGCTTCGTTCCGAAAAATGGAATGAAACACCCAGGCCAGCAACATCAGGCACAAGCCAATTCGCCAACTGGTTTTCCAAGCTCTCTTTATCGTGTTCACTCGTTTCCCCAAAGATTCTTGATGTGGGCGATGCCTTGTTGAGCTTCCTCAGTTTTTAGCGACGGGCTGAATTCAAAAACCTTGATGTGTTCGGGTTTGACGGTCGGTGTCAGCAAAGCAAAATCGATCATGCCTGCTCCTGGCCTGCGATGGTCTCTGCCGGGGAACTCGACGTCATGAATGTGGAAACCGAGAAGCCGAGGGGCGAGGGATTCCAAATGAAGCGCGTGGTTAATGAATCCCAAGTTTTCTTTGATTTGCGCGTGGCCGGTGTCATGCCAGTAACAAATCGTTTCGCTGGGAAATTCCCGGAACAGCAGCGAAAAATCTCCATCAAGCGGAATTTCTTCCAGCGCCTCGCGGTTTTCGATGCCCAGTTTGATTCCGCGCGCTTCGGCAGGTTCAGCCAAACGGCGCAACATTTGATATGATTGTTCGAGGAATTTTTCTTTCTTCTGTTCACGCTTTTCAAAAACTTCTTCGCTGATTTTTTCGAACTTGCCGCTTTCCTTTTTTCCATCAGCGATCAACTCCAGAAGTTTTTCGGTATAATCTTTCATGTCGATGCAGCCCATGTGCAACACGACGGCGTGAGCTTTAAGACGCGCGGCGGTTTCAATGGTTTTCATGGAATGGCGAAATGCATTTTCGCGTTCGCGTTCGTCCTGGGACGAAAAGAGAAAAAGATTCGGCGCAGCTTGATTGACCCCCATTGGCAGCGGACAAAAATTGTGTAGAGTGGAAATTTTGATTTCTCCGGCGTCCACGGCTTCGAGAATTCCCGGCAAAAGGCTGATGCGAATTCCGTGACTCAGCTCCGCATATTCAAAACCCAGATCGCGAATTTCACGGAGCATTTCGCGACCGTCGGTGTGGCGATGCGAATTCCAGCAGGTTGAAAATGAATACATAAATTAAAAAGGCCGAGTGCAGTCAGGTTTTAACCACACTCGGCCATGGGAATTCAAACGATTACAAGTCCGCGTAACGAGCGCTTAACATGGCGGAGAACCGCGCCACTTTCATTTTACGGCGTTTGCGTTCACTCGGCTTCTCGAAATGCCGACGCGTGCGCACTTCTTTCATCGTCCCTTCGCGGTCGATTTTTTTCTTTAAACGGCGCAGGGCTTTATCAACCGGCTCGCCTTTTTTTAATCTAATTTCGGTCAAAAAAATTCACTTCCTCTCTGGATTTTGACTTGGCGGCGTCATACCGCTGTCTTCAAAGTTCTTAAAACTAGGGGCTGGAGATTAGTTTTGGGGTCGATGGGTGTCAACACTCTCCTTTGGAACCGCAGAATTAACCAAGGCGGAGGCCATTCGTCTCCACTAACTTCCGATTATACGCAACAGCATCTTCATACTTTAACCATTCTCCACCAAAGACATCCAACGCAGAGCCTATGGTTAGATCAATGCGGCCTCCGCTCAGTCGCGTCACTGCTTCTAAATCGCTCAATGACCGAGCACCACCCGCGTAAGTGGTTGGAATGGGTGCCCAATCGCTCAGTTTCTGCACGAGATCCAAGTCAATTCCTCGACAGAGACCTTCCACATCAGCGGCATGAATCAAAAATTCATCACATGAATCTGCCAGATTCTGCAAAGTTTCGTAACCTAGTTTCAAGTCAGTAAATCTTTGCCAGCGATCCGTCACCACTAAATAGTCGTCCCCTTTTTTGCGACAACTCAGATCCAGTACCAGCCGCCTTTTCCCGATTTTTTCCACAAGAGTTTTAAGCCGTTCGCGATCCAGAACACCGTCGCGAAAAACCCACGAAGTCACGATCACGTGCGACGCGCCCGCCTTGAGCCAGCTTTGCGCATTTTCCAAATTAATGCCCCCGCCGATTTGCATTCCACCGGGATATGCCTTCAAAGCTTCGCGCGCCGCAGTTTCATTTCCCGCGCCGAGCATAATGATGTGGCCGCCGCTCAAATTGTCGCGTTTGTAAAGTTCCGCATACCAAGCCGCGGAACGATCCGAGACAAAGTTGGTGCGCAAAGTCGCAGCGTCATCCGTCAGCGAGCCGCCGACAATTTGCTTCACTTTGCCTTCATGCAAATCAATGCACGGTCTAAACATCCGAAAAACCTATGGTCACAACTTCAAAGTTCAAAGTTCAAAGTTCAAAGCGAGACGCACCCCGGTCAAAGAATAATGGAACTCCCGTTGGTCTCTCGCTTCGGCCTCGGCTATAGTCAAAACGGATTTTAAATTAACTTGGGCGAAATAAATGTCGCGAGGAAAACGGAATATGGGGACAGTCAGCCGCAAACGTAAATTTTTGGTTTTGTTGGGACTTGCTATTTCCATCCTGGCCATTTTAATCGCCGCCGCGCCTCTCTGGTTTCCCTGGATTCTCCCGTCCGTTTTTAAAAAATATGGAGTCCGTTATTCGCACTACGAACGCGACGGCTACAGCCGATTTATTTTGCGCAACGTAATTTTCGCCCAGCCCAAAATAAAGTTTCAAGCCAAGCGAGTTGAAATTTTGTTTCCGACCACGCTTCTCTGGCGCAATTTCGGCGATGACCGGCGGGAAAATTATTTGCGCGTGTCAGACTGGTCTCTGGAGCTTTTGGATTCCACTGACACACAGCCCAAAACCAACTCGGTTTTTTACCTGTCTCAAAAACTCGATCCCCTCTTGGCGGATTTGAAGCGGTGGATTCCAAGAGCGACTTTGGACAATGGTGCCATTCGTTTTAAGAACAAGGTAATTGCGCTCCCCGTCGCGGAATGGGCCAAGGGAAATTTGTCCGGGCGAATTTTCTCGCCACAACTTTTCCCAGAAACATTTTTTAACGCTGATCTTGAGGACAAATTTTCAAAAAGAATTTTAATTGAAAACCCAACTTGGAATGTCGGTGCCGTATTCATCATCGCCGAGCAGGAAAAAAATCTTCTGCAACTCGAGGGAAGCGTCTTGTGGCAAAGCAATCACATCGATCTCGCCGCGCAATTTGGGCGAGAGGGATGGCTGCCCGACTCCGCTTCCGTAAATTCAAAATTATTTCGTGTTCCGGCTGAAGTTTTAAAATTACAAGGCTATCGGGATTTAGGCGGTTCGCTTGATCTTCGTTGGGCAACCAATCGTTTTACAGTTGATCTCACAGCCAGTGCGCAACCGATTGAAAACAAAGAAGTTTTTCTCTCGCCCGTCGAAGCTGTAATTCATGCAAGCGGCGACACAAATTCCGTTCTCGTCGAAACCGCCACCATTTCATCGCCGTGGTTGCAGGCAAAACTATCTAAAAACGTGGAATTCAGTTTTCGTGGCGAATTGCTAAGTGAAGCGGCGACGTTGAGCCTCGCCGCTGATTTATCAGAGCAACATTGGATTGCAGCGACCGGAATTTTGAACGGCGTAGCCATTTTACGGCGCGGCACAAATCGTTTTCCCGATACGACATTTACCTTGGCAGGGGCCGGAATCGATATCAGCGAGATTCAAACTGAACAGCTTGATGTGCAAGGCGAACTCGACTGGCCGTGGCTGCGAATCGATTCGGCGAGCGTTCGATTTAAAGATGCCAATGCCCAGGCTAATCTCAAGTTCAACGCGGTGACGCGCTTGATCGCAGATGGAAATCTAAAACTCGACGGACACCTTGGCCGCGAATTTCTTCCGCCGGAAATTTCCTACAAAAAAATTTCGCTCAACGCGGATTTTTCGGGCTCGCTCAAAAAACTTTTGCACTCGGCGCACGTTGAGTTGAAAGACGCGAAGTTTCCCGGTCTGGCGCCGCTCGGAATTGTGGCCGACTGGCGCGGCACTCATCTTGATTTAGAAAGTTTGCAGGCAAAAATTTCATCCACAAATTCGGCGTTGGTTTTTTCAGGCTCTGCCAATGTGCAGACCGACCGAATCGACGCTCGTGTTGAAAAACTCACTCTGATGACACAGGAGCAGTCCGTTTTAAGTTTGCAAAAACCGATCGCCATTTCTTCAATGAAAAATGGTTCGAGTTGGACCGCCACAATCGAGCCGCTCCGCTGGCTTGGGGAAAAAACGGAAATTTCTTTAGCAGGAAATGTTCAATGGCCGCAGCAAGGCGATGTTTCTCTTTCCACGACCCAATTTAATTTTTCTGTTTTCCAGGATTTTAGCGAACGTCCATTGCCGAGTGTTTTGATCGAGCGATTGAACGCCGTTGCGAAGTGGACCAATGGCCCGGTAAATTTCTCATTTGAAGCTTTCGCTCGATTTTTCTCGCGAGATGGAACGCCGTTTCTCGCCGAATTGCAGGCGCTCGGAAACGCAAAAGGAACGACAATCGAACTGGCAAATGTCGGGACGAAAACCGAAACGGTTATTTCGGGAAAAGGTTTTTTGCCGATGACCATTTTGCCGGGCAGTTCGAATCTACTGCAAACAATTCCGAAGGGATCGGTTGATTTTCGCGCCGAAACAATTCCCAACACGCAATTTTGGGAGGAGCTTGCGAGTTTGACGCAAACCACTTTCCGCGAGCCGCGCGTTTCTATCGTGATTTTGGGAACAGTCGATGCGCCGCAGGGAAAAATCAGCGCCAGCGCCAAGGAAATTATTCTTAAACCGAAAGCGCCCGACCAGCCGATCCCACGATTTCAAAATCTTTTTGCTGATTTCGATTTGGTGCGCGAGCACGTGACGCTGAATCGCTTCGAGGTTTTTGTCGAAGGCCAGCCGATAACGGCCACGGGAGAACTTCCTTTGCCAAAAATTTTGGAACGCGATTGGAAAAAAGTTTTCGATTGGCGCAAAGCCAACGCGCATTTGAAAATTATCGATGCGCAAATTGCGCCTTTCGAACGACTGTTCCCAACTATTTTGAGTCCTCTCGGCACGATGAATCTGGATGTTACCATCGTGTCCGGCGGAAAACTGGATGGTGAATTGCGCGTTGAAAACGCAGCACTTCGTCCGATTCCATCTTTGGGCCCGATACACGACATCAAAGCGCGGCTCAAACTGGCTGGCACTCAATTGAAACTCGAAACGTTTGAAGGATTTCTGGGAGGCGAGGCGGTTAACCTGTCTGGTGAAATCAATCTCGCCAAATACCAATCGACAAATCTTCCCGCTTTCAATTTCAAATTGACCGGAACAAATGTTCCCCTGGCGCGCAGCCCGGATTTCATTTTACGCAGCGACATTGATCTTGGCATTGCGAATAAACAAGGAGGCGTGCCGGTGATTTCCGGCGCATTAAATTTGCGCGACAGTTTTTATCTGAGTGACCTGAAACTTTTAATTCCAGGAAAAGTAGCGAAACCGAAGAATCGTCCGCCGTATTTCAGTGTGGAAACCGAGCCATTAGCGAATTGGCATCTAAATATCGCGGTGCGTGGGGAAAATTCCTTGAAAGTGCGCAGCCCGCTTTTTCGGGGCGAGCTTTCGGCCAATTTGAAACTGGATGGAACTTTGAAAGAGCCGATTGCGCTCGGCGATGCGAGAATAAATTCGGGCGTGATCCAATTTCCATTTGCCAATTTGCGCGTGGATCAAGGATTCATTTCTTTGACGAGCGACAATCCGTACCGCCCCCACCTGTCGGTCTCGGCTTCGTCCAGAACTTTTGGTTACGACGTGAAAATGGAAGTGAGCGGCCCCGCCGACAAACCGAACATTGAGTTCTCCTCCAACCCCGGGCTGACTTCCGAACAGATTTTGTTGATGGTGACAGCGGGAGAATTGCCGCGAGATGAAATTAATTTTTCGACCCAGCAAAAAGCCGGACGGCTCGCGTTTTTTCTGGGGAAAAATTTGATGTCGAAGTTTGGATCGAACGACGCGAGAGATGACAAACTGGAGATCCGCTCCGGCGAAAACGTTTCCGAGCAAGGGCGGCAAACCTATTATCTGGAATACAAATTGACGGATGATTGGTCGATTGTAGGAGAATACGACCGCTTCGGCGGATTGAATGCCGGGTTCAAATGGAAATTTTTTTCAAAGTGAAAAAGCGCGCGCAGCACTGGCGTTCCTGTGTTGCGAAAATTTTTCTCGTGCTCGCCATATTTTCTCCTCTGCTTTGCCATGCTGCGGCGAAAGAGGAAAAGCTGGCGAAGCTCAAAGTCTCTGGCTACGGGCCGTTCGGGAATCTTGAGTTGAAAAACTTAGTTAAAACGTTCGATGACAAAGGAAAACGCCGGGAATTTTACGACGCGAATTTCATCGAAGACACCGCGCTGATTTTGATTTCGCGGATTAATCGAGATGGTTACTTGAAACCGAAGATCACTGCTCACATGACGCTCGAAGACGGGCGCGTCCAAACTCACCAATGGCAGGAAACAGTTCGCGAACCGTTGCCACGTCCGATCAATGCAAGACTGGTCGAATTTGAAATTGATGCGGGCGTGTTTTATTTTTTTGAGAAAATTGATTTCGATGGATTGCAAGCGGTGGATGCGGACGACGCGAAAGCGTTTTTCGTTGAGCGCGGCGCTTTGGTGAAATTTAAAAAGGCGCGGGTTTTTACACCGGCAAGACTTGATCGCGGTTTGTCGAGTTTGACCGAAGTGCTTTCGCGCAAGGGCCACGACGAAGCCGAGGCGTCCGTGGCGCAATTGGATCAAAACGACAAAACGGGAGCGGTGAATGTGAAGATCCGGGTGAAGCAAGGGCCAAAGTTTTTTGTGCGCTCGATTCGAAAAGAAGTTTTTTACGGAACCAACACGCAACCAACCGAAGCCTCCACCATCGCCACCAATGTGACTTATTCAAAACTTTGGCAGCAGGATTTTTTGCAAGCGTTGAAAGCCACAAATTTTCATCGCGGCTTTCCCGACACGATTGTTGAAATGGCCCCTGTGAAACGCGAATCAACCAACGGTTTGGTGTTGCTGGACCTGGCTGCAAAAGTGAACAGCGGCGAAGAGATTAAATTGGGCGAGGTGAAATTTACCGGGCAAAAACACACGAAAGAAGCTCCGTTGCGCCGCCGCGTTCGTTTGAAAAAAAATGGCGTGTTGGATCGCATTCAGGTCGAGAATGGACGCTATCGTTTGGCGCGTCTCGGTATTTTCGATTCCGTTGGAGTGAAATACGATCGAGTGGATGAACGGACGCGCGACGTCATTTACGAATTGAAAGAAGGCAAAGAAGTTGATGTCAGCATGTTATTCGGTTTCGGAACTTACGAATTGCTGCGGCTCGGCTTCGAGGTGAATCAATACAATGTTTTTGGACGGGCGCATCACGCCCGGTTGCGCGTGGCGCAATCCTTCAAATCCTCCAGCGCGGATTATATCTACACAATGCCGGAATTGATCGGCGAAGATGTGGACGTTTTTTTCAATGCGTTCGGACTGCGTCGCGAAGAAGTTTCATTCACACGCGAAGAATACGGCGGCGGCGCCGGTGTGAAAAAGTTTTTGAAATCAATCTCCAGCGATTTCGGCGCGCGCTACAATTATCAGATTCTTAATGCGGTGGAGACAAAACTGGCCGAAGAAGTTGGCGTCGCGAGCGCGGCGGTCGGCTCAGTGACGTTTGATTTGAAACGCGACAAACGGGACAACCCGCTTTATCCGAAGCAAGGCTACCGGGTTTACGGCAGCATGGAAACTGCGTCCGAATATCTGGCTGGCGATGTCAATTTTCAGCGGTTTGATATAGGCGCATCGTTTCACCAGCCGATTCGCAAAACGAGCTGGCTGCACCTCGGATTGAATCACGGAATTATTTTCACTCAAGGCAGCCCGCTGGAGGAATTGCCGTTCAACAAGAGATTTTTTCCTGGCGGTGAAAACTCGGTGCGCGGTTTTCAAGAAGGTGAAGCGGCTCCGCGAAATAGTGGCGGCGAGGTAATTGGAGCAGAGACTTATTTGAGCGCAAATGTGGAATTTGAACAGGCGCTGACCGAGAAATGGTCGGTGGTCGCGTTTTCGGATTCAATCGGCTTCGCCAAAGATTTTGGAAATTATCCGTATGATGAAACGCTTTTTTCGGTGGGCGTGGGTCTTCGGTGGAGAACGGTAATCGGTCCCATTCGCTTGGAATACGGCCATAATTTAAACCCGCGCAAAGATGATCCGGCGGGAACGCTGCATTTCTCGATCGGATTTCCGTTTTGAAAAATGGTCCAAAGCGCGAATACGATAGAATCGCTTTTTGAAACCGCGTTCATTAAACTAAACCGTGAAGTTTTGGAGCCGACAAGCTGTCCACTTGTATTTCTTACTCGGCCTCTCTGGTTTTTTATTGTTGGGGGAAAAAGTTTTTGCGCACGGCGATCTCCATGAACGAATCCTCGTGGCAACCGTCGCCATCAAACAGGATGCTAAAAATCCTGAGCTTTATTTCCAACGCGGAGAATTGTATCGGCAACACGGCGAATGGAAATTGGCTTTGGCCGATTTTGCTCAAGCGGAAAAGCTCAATCCGAAATTGACCGCGATAAATTTTGCGCGAGGCAAAGCCTTTTTTGAATCTGGACAATTCGACGAAGCGAAAGCTGCGCTGGATAAATTTATTTTCAGCGAACCGAACCATTCGGAAGCACTGGCCCTGCGCGCTCGATCTTTTTTGAAACTGGGACAATCTCCATCAGCGGTGAACGATTTTACCCGCGCCATTGACTGCGCCAAAACTCCGAGTCCCGATTATTTTTTGCAACGCGCCCGCGCGCAGATTGCGGAGGGCAAAAGTGAGGAAGCCTTAACGGGGCTTGATGAGGGAATTCAGAAACTTGGTCCAGTGGCTTCATTTCAATTGTTGGCGATTGATCTCGAAGTGAATGCCAAACGTTACGACGCCGCTTTGTCCCGCCTCGAAAAAAGTTCCCGACAATCCCCGAGAAAAGAAACATGGCTCGCGCGCCGAGGAGACATTTTGGAACAAGCCGGTCGTCGCCTCGAAGCTCGCGAAGCATTTGCCGAAGCGCTGAAGTCGTTGAAATTGCTTCCACCCAGCCGCCGGGATGTTCCAGCAATGGCAGATTTGGAAATGCACATCGGTGCTGCCCTCTTGCGGTTGGAAAAAGAATCCAACCAAAAAAACTGAAGCGTTAAAGTGACATGCTTCGGCAAAGTTGTCATAATGCCACGATGTTTTTGCGACTATTTTTTTTAGCTTTTTCACTCTTTTTGGCGGCAAATTTTTCGCCACGCGCTCAGGCGGCGGTGATTTTTGGCATCACCAATGTTTGGAAATACGAGCAGTCGAACAATCTCGATGGCGTGAATTGGAAAATTCCGTCCTACGACGACTCGGAGTGGCCATCAGGCCCCGCGTTACTTTATGTTGAAGATCACACTGGGGTCACTCCAAGGAACACGCCGCTAACGCTTGGTCGAACAACGTATTATTTCCGAACGCAATTCAATTTTTCCGACACCAATGTACTGTCGGCACTGACGTTTTCCAATTTGCTTGATGATGGCGCGGTTTTTTATTTAAACGGAGTGGAGGTGCAGAGATTGCGAATGCCCGCCGCGCCCGCAGTCATAACTTACACAAATTTTTCAACCAGCGGCGTCGTCGATGCCACTTCCTACGATGTCTTCGCGATTTACGGCGATGCGCTGACCAACCTGGTTGTCGGCACCAACGTGTTGGCAGTGGAAGTTCATCAAGTCAGCTCAACCAGTTCCGACATCGTTTTCGGGACGGCGTTGAGTTTTTCCAACTCGCTCATGACGCGCGGACCGTATCTTCAAATCGGCACGCCCACGAGTTTGGTGGTTCGTTGGCGCACGGCCATACCGTCCAACAGTCGCGTCCGTTTGGGAACCAATGTCACCAACCTGAACCTGATTGCTGATGATGTTTCCGTAACGAACGAGCATGAAGTCCTGGTGAGCGGATTATCGCCTGACACAAAATATTTTTATGCTGTCGGGACGAGCATCACCAATTTTGCGGGGGGCGATACCAATCATTTTTTCATTACCTCGCCTTTGCCCGGAACACCCAAGCCCACTCGCATTTGGGTGATAGGTGATGCCGGACGCGCCAATGCCAACCAAATGGCAGTGCGCGATGCCTATTACAATTTCACCGGGTCACGCCACACCGATTTGTGGCTGATGTTGGGCGACAATGCGTATGACTACGGATCCGACAGCGAATATCAAGCGGCTGTGTTCGACATCTATCCCACCCTTCTCCGCAAGTCCGTGCTTTGGTCAACGCTCGGAAATCACGAGACCGGGCAGTCAACCAACTTCAACGGAGTCTATCCGTATTTCGCTATGTTTAGTTTCCCAACCAACGCGGCGGCGGGCGGTTATCCTTCTTCCACCGAACATTATTATTCGTTCGATTACGGCAATATTCATTTCATTTGCCTGGATTCGATGACGGCAGACCGTTCGACCAATGGCGACATGGCGATCTGGCTACAGAACGATCTCAATTCGACGATGAACAACTGGATCATTGCATTCTGGCATCACCCGCCCTACACGAAAGGCTCGCACGATTCCGACACGGAAATTGAGTTGATCGAGATGCGCCAAAATTTTCTGCCGATTCTCGAAGCCGGCGGAGTCGATTTGGTTTTGTCGGGTCATAGCCATTCCTACGAACGTTCGTATTTGCTCGACCAACATTACGGAACGACGAATACGTTAGTAAATTCCATGAAGCTCAACAGCGGTAGCGGACGAGAAAATGGCACGGGCGCTTACTTCAAAAATTCCGGCACGCAACCGCATCAGGGAGCGGTTTATGCCGTAGTCGGCAGTTCGGGAGGAATCAGTGGCGGCCTGCTGAATCATCCGGCCATGTATATTTCGCTGAATAATCTTGGCTCAATGGTGCTCGATGTTGCCGGCAATCGGTTGGACGCAAAATTTATTCGCGAAACTGGCGCGACGAACGATTTTTTCACCATCATCAAGAACAATATCACTCTCAGTTCAGCCATATTTTCCGGCAGTGGAAACTTCCAATTCACCGTTACCGGATTAATTCCTGGAAAAACCAATTGGGTTCAAAGCTCGACCAATTTAACCAACTGGACGACCTTTCGCACCAATGTTGCTTCCACGAATTTTCTTAACGTGACGAATGTCGGGAACACTTCGGGCAATCGTTTTTATCGGGTGCGACAACTTCCTTGAATTGATGGTGGAGCCTAGGGGATTCGAACCCCTGACCTTCTCATTGCGAACGAGACGCTCTACCAACTGAGCTAAGACCCCATCAGGCGCGCTCAAATATGAAACAAAAATTTCTTCAGGCAAGCCGAAAGAGATTTTTTGGCGCGCGGCGATCCTCATAAATACGAGGCCAATCCGAAAATAATTTGTCCCCTTTTACGACGAGCGGACATTATTGAATGAACGACGCAACTTGGCGTCAATTATCTTGCCACGTGATTAAAACTGGCGTTGTTTGTCCAAGTTCTGATGAATCGTCCAGCGAATATCGCGTTCGTTAAAAACAAATCAAAACGGGCATCAATGCCCGGCCTCCTTGCCTTCACCCTCATCGAATTGCTCGTCGTCATCGCCATCATCGCGATCCTCGCGTCGCTGTTGCTCCCCGCTTTGGCCAAGGCTAAACAATCGGCCTACCGCATCAAATGCACCAGTAATTTGAAACAGCTTGGGACGGCCATTGAAATGTACACCGCCGACAACGACGACCGTTTGCCCGGCCCGGTTTGGCAGGGGCTTTACGATACTTATTTCGACAACGGCACCCAGGACGCGCGAATTCGGATGCCGTTTTATATTGCGACGTATCTGGGCTTGCCTAAGCCGACGCCTGAAGTGCGCCGGTTGCAAGTGGCCATTTGTCCCGCCGCTCAACGCGCGTGGACTTCCGCCGCCGGTGGCACTCCCGATGATTCCTTGCGCCAGCCGTTGAGCTATATCGTCAGTGTCAAAGTTCAGAAAACCAATGACATGCCGGTAAGACCTTTCGGCTATCCCTATGGGAGTCTGCCCAGCGGGGCTTCAGGTGATGACGAATTGCCAAAACGCATTCGAGAAATTCGCAATCCCTCCGCGACCTGGGCAATTATCGATGCCGATCAATTGAACGCCGTCAGTCTGGCTGCCTATTATCCCTTCCTCCCCAAAGAGCGTTCCCACAAAAAGGTTCGCAACCAGCTTTTCTTCGATTGGCACGTCGCGCCGACCAAAGAAGAGGCATCTGAAGAAGTGCAGTAACTCACTCTCGGAAGTCGCTACATTTTCCGCAAACTTCCGCCTTTGACTTCCCAACGCTGGACATTTTTTCCAAGCTCGCGCGGCCAATTTTCCTCGGTGCAGGTCATGAACACCTGACTGCGCGCTTGTTGGGCGCGGTTAAGCAACGGCAAAAATCCCGCCCGACGTTTGGCGTCCAGTTCGCCCATCACATCGTCAATGAGCAGAATCGGCGACGCGCCGTAAATGCCGGAAAGATATTCGGCCTGCGCCATTTTCAGCGCGATGGCCAGCGAACGTTTTTGACCTTCACTCGCAAACTTCGCGGCGGATTTTTCGTCGAGCAACAATTGCAAATCATCGCGATGCGGGCCGATGAGCGTGGAACGAAAAATTCTTTCCCGCGCGCGAGATTGGGCGAGTTCGACGGCGAAATCATTTTTTACCGTGGGTTGATAAACGAGACGCAATTCCTCGGCATCAACGGAAATTCGCCGATACGCCAATCGTGCCAAAGGAGAAATTTTCGGCAACAATTCCTGTCGAAACTTGATGAGTTGATTGCCAATTTGCACCAGTTCGCGCGTGAAACTTTCCAGAGCGGATTCGTCCAAAGTGCGCTGTTTGAGCAGCGCATTTCGCGAGCGCAACGCCTGCGCGTAACGTTGTAGCAACGGCAAATAAACCGGATGCGTTTGTGCGAGGAGCAGATCAAGAAACCGCCGACGCGAACGCGCTGCGCCTTTGATGAGTTGCAAATCTTCCGTGCAAAAAACCACGGCGCGCAATGTGCCAAAATAATCGGCGAGCTTGCGAACGGGTTGCGCATCGAGACTCAATTTTCGTTCCGCGCTCGACCAATATATTTTTATTTCATGCGTTCGTTGCCCGACAACATTGGCACCGACGAAATATCCTTTCTTGCCGTGCTGCACCATTTGCGCGCCGCCGACTCCGCGAAAAGATCGCAGCGTCGCGAGAAGATAAATGGCTTCGAGAATATTGGTTTTGCCCTGCGCATTGTCGCCGAGCAGCACGTGAAAGCCGGGCGCAAAATCGACATCGAGCCGCGCATAATTGCGGAAGTCGCGAAGTCTGAGATGAGCCAATTGCACGGAGTCAGGAGACAGGAGTCAGAAGACAGAATCCAGTAGAAAGCAGGTTTGGAGTTCCGCCTTCAGGCGGTTCCGCGTTGGAGTTCAAGCTTTAGCTTGCTTTGCACTGACAAGCTAATGAACTCCAACAAGCAGGGAACCGCCTGAAGGCGGAACTCCAAACGTCAGGAATTCGGAACCAGATTCGCCGCAACATCCGTGAGATACGCTTTGAACGCCGGAACAATTCCAGCCAGCGCGCTCAACGCAATAATTCCCAACGGCGCAAAAATCATCACCGGATGGAAGGCAAATGGATCCAGCACCACGCCGGTTTGCGCGCGAATGATTTGCGCAACGACGCTCAGCACGACGAAATAAATCGCAAACGCGATGCACATTCCCAGAGCGGAAATCGACATCGCTTCCAGCACGACAGAAAAAAATATCAGCCGTCGTTTTGCTCCGAGTGCGCGCAGAATGGCGATTTCCCGTCGCCGTTCGTTCATCGAATTATAAATACTCGCGAGAATCGAAGCCGCCGCCACAACGGCGACGAGATACGCGACCAACGCCAACACGCGATCAAACCAACTCACTTTATCGAGCAGTTGCGCCATGATCGTTCCGATGGGCCAGGCGAGCGTCAGTCGATTTCCCTGCTGATTGTATTTCATCTGCAAAAGTTTTCCGGCAATCGGGCTTTTAAATTTCACCAGAACAGCGCTGACTTCAGTCGAGGCTTTTTCGGTGTGGCCGCTCATGTTTTGCAAACCTTCGAGCGGGATCCAGATCACGCGATCCGCAGGCGTATTCGACGGTTTTAAAATTCCGACAACGGTGTAGGTCTCGGCGTGCTGCTCCTTTTCGTTGAACGTCAGCCCATGATACGGGTGAAATTCGTCGCCGAGTTTTATTTTCAATTGTTGCGCGGCGAAACTTCCAACCACCGCTTCCTGATACCCGGGTTGAAAAAAACTTCCTCCGTTTTCGACATGATAAGTTTTTCCTGAAGCGTATTCGTTATTCGTAAACATTTCCGGTGTCGTGCCGACGAGCCGATAGCCGCGATAGTTGTCGCCAACGGATATCGGAACCGCGAGCGCGACATTTGGATCAGCTTTAATGTCCAAAAAATCCTGCCACTCGATATTTCCCGGCGACGCTTCCATGTGAAAAATGGAATTGAGCACCAGTTGGAGTTGCGAACTGCGGGCGCCAAGCACCGCATCAAACCCGCCGTTGATTTGCGTAAACGTTTTTTGCGCCTGAGATTTCACGACCCAAACGGAAATCAGCAACCCACCCGCCAGCGCAATCGAACACGCTGTCACCAGCGTCGAGAGCAAATGTTGCCGCAAACTTTTGAAAACAATTCGCCAGATATTCATGTGAAGATTTCGATTCGCGAATTTTAAAAATGTTGGAGCTCAAGCTTTAGCTTGTTCCGCGCACATCAAGCTAAAGCTTGAACTCCAACTTTTCCGCAACTCGATTTAATTTCTCCAAATCAAACACAGTTTCAAATTCCGCCAAAACTTCGCGATCGTGGCTGACGAGCAAAAGCGCCGCGCCGTTTTCGCGACACCCTTCGCGAATCAGCTTCAAGGATTCACGCGAATTTTGGTAATCGAGATTCCCGGTTGGCTCGTCCGCGAGGACAAGTTTCGGGCGGTTGGCGAGAGCGCGTGCGACCGCGACACGCTGCTGTTGGCCGGTGGAAAGTTGTCGCGGATAATGTTTCAGCTTTTCGGAAAGCCCGACTCGTTTCAGCAAAGCGAGCGCAAATTCATGATCAACGCCGGGACCAAACGACATGCCGAGCAAAACATTTTCGAGAGCGGTGTAGCCTTGCAGCAAATTGAAGGTTTGAAAAATGTAGCCGATGGATTCGGCGCGAAGCCGGTCGCGCTGTGGTTCGTTCAGCGTGGAAATTTTATGTCCTGAGATGGAAATTTCTCCTGAATCCGGTTTAAGAATTCCCGCAATAAGATTGAGCAACGTGGTTTTTCCCGAACCACTTTCACCACGTAACGCAACTTGCGCTTTTTCCTCCAGAGAAAATTTTGGAACGTCTATGACGGTGTGAATCGAACCATCCGGGGCGCGAAAAGTTTTTTTCAGTTCTGAAATTTCCAGCAACATGACGCCCTCACCTTACCCGCTGTACCCGGTCAGATGCAATTGATGCGTGTGGATGGCAAATCTGGCAATGGACTTTATGAGTTGCTAATACCAAGAACCGCCATTCTTGACCGACCCCTTTATGTCGGTAAAGCTTACGTAAGCCTGTCGGTAAAGCTTGCGCTTTCATGCCTTGCAACTAACGATGTAAATTTACTTAGAAATAAAAGTTATTGAAATCCAGTAAGTTACGACAGGGTTAGTAAATTTTTGAATAAGTGGCATTCAACTGGCTACGGGAGCTCTGTTCAAATCATTCAAGCCAAAAACAAAATATGAAACAAACATTCCTTACAATCTTGGCGATTTCTGCCCTTGCTGTTCCATTCTCTGGAAAAGCAGTAAACATCATGCCCGATTATTCTACGGTTCCCGCCGGTTGGACTACTGACCGTTATGAACCGACCTCTTTCAGTAACGTGGGATCTTTCGCGGGACGGAGCGATGTGTTGGGTATTGAAATTACCTCTGCTGGAAATTTGTTGAATCGCCCAGCAGCGTATCAAAGCTCATTTTACAACACGCAGGGACGGCAACACGCATTGATAGGGGGATCTGGTTCAAGTATTGCAGCAGATCTTTATATTCCATCATCTTGGAGCGATCCATCGCAAGGAAGCATCCGCTCCGACATGTGGGGTGTTATGACTGATGGCGCGGCGGTTACCAGCTATCCGATTCTTGGATTTACCACTTACGGCGGTGCTTCTCGTTTTCGGTACTGGGACAACGCTGGAGGAAGTTGGGTGGATTTAGCAGCGTCGGTCAATTATGATGGTTGGAATTCCCTTTCCATCGATTTCACTGGCACCACGTTTGAATATTATATCAATGGATCGCTTGTGGGTACGGATGGGGCAATTGGTGGTGGAACCACCGGATTTCAAGCGGTTATCATGCAAGCCTATAATTTCGCCGACCCCGCTATTTCGGGTGCCGTCAATGTTGACTATACCGCGCATTGGTCCAATACCCAAAGCGTTCCTGATGCAGGTTCGACGCTTGCGCTGATGGGAGTCGCTTGCGCCAGCATCGCTGGATTGCGCCGTAAGTTCAATGCTTAATCCGCATTTTGGATCAGTTTAAACGAGGGCCGGAGAATTCCGGCCCTTTTTTGTTTTCCGGGGATTGTTGGGGCGCGCGTCCCGCCGCCCGGAAAAAACGTTACTGCACTGAGGCGCACAAAAATTTACTGATAGGAAATTGCTTTTTTGACGCTGGGCGGTTCAGTTGGAACGGTGATGCGCGTAAAGTGGGCGGTTTTGGTATTGGCTCCTCTTACAAACAATCCTTTTTTCGATTCAGCGAAAATCGTTTTGCACTTCTCTCGGAAGTGAGGGCGAGCGTTCACGGTTTGGATTTGATCTCTGCTTCCGCTTTTTTCATCACATCGCTGATTTTCACTGTGGAACCGCCTTGCCGTTTGCTTTCGTCCGCCGCTTCCATGAACGCAAAAATCTCAATCGTTTCTTCTGAGGAAACGGGCGCGACGCCGGTTTGGAAAAATTTCATCACTTCGCGTAAAAACGGCGTGTAATCGCCTCCGGGTTTTTGGTCCAGGACGGCTTTGCTTCCAAAAAGCGTCACCCGATATGGCTCAACTCCATTTCGCAATCCGCGAAGCGTTCCAACTTTTCCACCTTTCCAGACGCCAGTTACAACATCGGTATCCGGCGTCGAAGTGCGCACAACGGATTCGCAACCAGTTCCCATGATGGTGAACAACGATTCCGTGGGATGAATTCCGTACCAAAACAGATCGGGATGATGCGGCTCAAGATGCGCCGGGCCGGTGGAAATCGCCCCTTTGATCTCGCCGACATTTGCGTTTTTCAATTCAACAAGTCCGGGATAATAACGCAGCGACGACGCGCTAAAACACGGCACGTTACTTTCTTTGGCGAGCCGAAAAATTTGGATTGCGTCGGCGAGACTTCCGGCGAGCGGTTTGTCGATGAAGATTGGTTTCTTCGCTTTGAAAACCGGAATGGCCTGCTGCAAATGCGGACGTCCATCGACGCTCTCCAACATCACGACGTCGACCTGTTCGCAAAGTTCCTCAATCGTATCGACGATTTTTACACCGTACGTTTCCTGCAACTGTTTGGTGTAGCCTTCGACGCGCGACCAACTTCCTTCGATGTCTTTGCTTCCGCCTTTAAAAGCCGCGACCACTTTTCCGCCGGGAATATAATTTTTATCATTCGCATCATTGAATCGGCGCGTGAACTCAATGCAATGTGAGGTATCCAAACCAATCATACCGATGCGAAGTTCCGCAGAAAAACTTTGTGCGCTTAACGCGAGCAGGAAAGACCAGAAGATTAAAAATGTTTTCATAATTTCTGCACCATGGTTTGCGTCGCTACGCTAACGAAGGAATTTTCGGCGCGAAAGGAATTATTTTATTTTGCGCGTTATTCCCTTGGTAAAATGCTTGCCGATGGTGGAGACACGCTCGCCATACTCCTATGCTTTCACAACCCGATTACATTTAAGACGGCAAAATAAATCCAATGCCCGAAATCGTTTGGGTGATTGATGTTGTTGGCGAGCAGGTCTTCCGGTTTTTTCTTCGATTCAAGGGCGAGCCAGTTGTGATAGACGTCGGCAAAGGCGCAACGTTTTTCTCGCGCCAATTGCTCGGTTGCGAGCGCGTAGGCTTCCATGTTGTGTGAACCGTAATGCCATTTCGGATTGGGTGGGAACGTCGAGTAGAGAATAATTTCCGCGCTAGTTTCTTTGCGGATGCGGTCGATCATCGTCGCGAGGTTATTGGTAAAAGTCACGAACGGCGTGCCGAATCCGGCGACGTTGTGGTCGTTCATGCCAAAGCCAATCAGGACAAGGTCGGGACTCCGGTTAAGAACCTTCTCCTGCAACCGCGCCAGACCTTCGCCCGTGCGATCGCCGCCGGTCGCACCGTTGATCGCTTCGATTTTTGCGCGGGGATATTTCTGCTGCAGCATATCGGCCCAGCGTTGCCAGAAAATGAGGTTCGGTTCCGTGGCTTCACCACCCGCAGTAATGCTATCGCCGAACGCGATCATCTTCAGGTTGTCGCCGCGCTGAAGTTTCTCGCGCGTTTTGGAAAGGAACTCCACTTGCGACGGTTGTTTTTTGAGCCAATCGATTTTGTTTTTTGTTGCGTAATCGATGAAGACAAAAAAGTTATTGTTTCCAAATCCAGGAAATTTTCCGTGATCAAAATCTTCGATACCAAAGAGCAGATTCGTGCGGAAATCCGGGATGCGCGATTGCGCGGTGCGACGAATTTGTCCGCGCTCGTAGTCGATCACGAAATCGCGACCTGCTTCATAATGAATCGTTCGCGGAGGACTGTCGCGATACGTGTTGCGCACGGAGAGAGGTTTATGACGCAAGGGCGGGAAAGCCAATTGAGCAGGATTTTCGCCCACAAGCACCATGGATTCCCCGGATTGAAAATTCTTTGCGGAAGTCACAGGAAATTGCGTCGAACAACCTGCGAACATCATCATCGCAATTGTATTTATAACAAAGAAAGCCTTCATGCGTTAACGCGATGCACTTGCTGCTGTTCCCGAAACCCAGCGCACAGCAGAAGGAATCAAATCGTCCATGCCGCGGGTTTGTTCGGGATGCGGACTGGAAAACAGCACTCGACCTTTTCCATAAGAGCCGCGCGCCAGCGCCGGAGAATCGATCATTACTCCTTCAGGTGTTCCGTTTTTCGCCAACTCCGTGCGGAAAAATGCGAGCGATTCGTACGCAGGAATATCTTTTTCGTCACCGGGTTGAATGACCGGTCCATTAGCGTAAAGCACGTCGCGTTTTCCTGAAGGCAAACTTGTGAGCGACGCGCCTTTTGAATTGATTTCAATTTCCACATCGCCTGTGCCCCGCGCCCACTTCGACGAAACCGGTTTGGCATTCAGCACGCCAACGCCCCAACTGTAACCGGAACAAGCGAGATAAGCTCCGGCGCAAATACCGATGTAACCGCCGCCTTCGCGAACGAATCGTCGCACTTCTCCCCGCCCCTTTTCGCCGAGCGATGCCGCCTGTTTGCTGCCGCTGCCGCCCGTGAAAATCACCACGTCGAAATTTGTGAGAACGCCCGCCGCAATTTCGTTCCCGCTCAAAAGAGTCACTTGAATGTCGTCGGTTTTTCCCAGTAATTCCGTCACCCGCGGAACGCCTTTACCAGCCACGCCCGCATCTTTGAAAAGTCCCACTCGAATAGTTTTGCTGTGAGCACAACCAACGCACTGAACCGCGAGCGCGATTGTCGCGAGAAAGCGGAAAAAGTTTTTTGGCATGAAACCGATCATACCCCCACATCAATCCTGCAGCAATGTAAACACGATGAAACGCGATTCGTGGCGCCAATGAAGAATCCGTTGTTGATGTTTGAGGATTCAATCTGACTCCGTTAGAGTTCCGGTCTGGTGAATTCAAAGAACATTGTTGCGCTGATGGCCGAGGCAAACGGCTCCGCCCTGAAGGAGCGACTGAAAACCGCGACGGAATTGCTCGAAGCCGTGGCGAACAATCGCGCGTTGCTTGCGGGAGTTTCGGAAGAAGAACGAACGCGTTTGCTTCAAGCGGCGGGACAGGTTTCGCGTCCCGATGCGGTTGACCGGCGGCGTCTGCGCAAAGCTCAACTTCGCCAGCGTGACGCAGAACGACTGCATCGCGATCAAAGCGTGCTAAACAAAACTGGCATTCGGGTGTTGCGCAAAAAGCCGGTGTTCACCACGCCGAATGTTTATCCGCCGCTCGGATTTGAGCAGAAGGAAATTAAAGATGATCCTGACTTTCGCGAAGTGGTCGAGCCGCAGAATTGTTACATCTGCAAAAAGGATTATTCAACGATTCACCATTTCTACGATCAGCTTTGTCTGAGTTGTGCCGAACTAAATTTTCGCAAGAGGAGTGAACTGGCGGATCTGCGCGGCCGAGTTGCGCTGCTCACTGGCGGGCGTGTGAAAATTGGTTATCAAGCGGGGATAAAATTATTGCGAGCTGGCGCGCAACTTATCGTCACGACGCGATTTCCGCGCGACTCGGCGACGCGTTATGCGAAGGAGCCAGACTTCGAACAATGGAAGGATCATTTGGAAATTTTTGGACTCGATCTGCGCCACACGCCGAGCGTGGAAGCATTTTGTCGGCATTTATTGAAAACACACAACCGTTTGGATTTTATCATCAACAACGCCTGCCAAACTGTGCGGCGTCCGCCAGATTTTTACGAACACATGATGGCGTGTGAAAGCGCATCGTTGAACGAGATGCCGGAGAACGTACGGCGATTGCTCGGCGCGTATGAAGGCTTGCGTGGCTATCACATGTTGCCCGAAGGAAGTTCCGCGCGGGCCGAGCGGCGTATCGCCGAAGTCGGTTTGACCCATGCTGCAGAATTGTCGCAGGTCCCGCTTTTACCCGACGAACTCGCCGCGCAAAACGATTTATTTCCCGAAGGAAGGCTCGACCAGGATTTGCAACAAGTCGATTTGCGCGACAGAAATTCGTGGCGTTTGATGATGGCTGACGTGCCAGCGGTCGAATTGTTGGAAGTGCATCTCATCAACGCGGTCGCGCCGTTTATTTTAAATGCGCGCTTGAAGTCGTTGATGCTGCGCACGCCGGAACGCGACAAACACATCGTCAATGTTTCAGCGGTCGAGGGACAATTTTATCGGCAGTCGAAAACGACGCGGCATCCGCACACGAACATGGCCAAGGCCGCGCTCAACATGATGACGCGCACTTCCGCGGCGGATTATCAAGCCGATGGAATTCATATGAATGCGGTGGATACAGGTTGGGTCACGGACGAAGATCCAGTGCAAATCGCGGCGCGCAAAACTCAGGAACATCGCTTTCATCCGCCGCTGGATATTGTGGATGGCGCGGCACGGATTGTTGACCCGATCATCGCGGGTTTCAACACGGGCGAACATGTCTGGGGAAAATTTCTAAAAGATTATCAACCCACTGATTGGTAGAAATTATGGCCTCACTTAAACAATTGATCGAAAAAAGTGTCGTGCAACAGCGGCAGGTCATTTCTGAAATCAACACGCTCGTGCTAGACATCGAGCGCTGTGAAAAAACCATCACCGATTTAAAGACCGAATTGGAAGCGGTGAATCTAAAACATAAAGACCGCACCACGACGCGCGAAGATATCGATTACCTCACCGATCTGCTGAAGTGCGCCAACAAAAAGCTGACCTGGGAAAAGCACATGGCCAGTTTGCAGAAACGAACTCCCGTGATTCTGGAACAAATGTCCAAGCTGATCAATGATCCGAAAACTCCGCCTGCCGATGAAACGCGCGACGCGATGCTTAATGCTCTTCAAGGCGTGCAAGTCGCGATGGAGCGATTGCAAATGGTAAAGGTAAATTGAGTTTCACCCCGGCCCATGGCGAGTACATTTGATAGAGTTATGGACTTGCAACCGCACGGTAAAATCGTGTGTTCGAGTTTGAGGAAGTTGTATCAACAAATACAAACTGGGAGGAGGGCAACACCAGGTCGGCCAACCCTGTCCAGTTGGTCGCTGGAAGGGACGAGGCGACTTCCAGCCGATGACGAAATCCGAGGCTTCCCTGGATGGTCACGGTCACCGGATCTGTTTTCTGGATGCTTAATCCAGGAGATGGAGGAGTAAAAAAGCCGACGAAAGGCGCGCCGGTTTGCAGTTTGAAGAGCGCTGCATCACCACCATTCAAATTCAAAACAAGTTGTCTTTTGCCGCTGCCTATGTCGGTCATGGTGTTGGTTTGTAACAAGCCGCTGACCGGATCAAGCAAGACGGCCGTCGTTTGAGGAGGGTTGGCAAAGTTAAGCTTTATCTCCTGCATGCAATCGGCGGCGGTGCCGGTCGGGTCAGTTAGTCCATTGACCACCATAAAATAAGTTTGATTATTGTAATTGGTTCCGTCGAATCCTTCATCCATCGGCTTGAACCACGAAATAATTACGTCACCGCGCTGCCCGTTATTTTTAATTCCTGCTTTATTCGTTACACTCCACCCGTTTAAAAAGGGATCATTGCGCTGGTAAACCCAGTCTGTGTAATTCTGGTCTTGCGGGTCTTGTAAAAAGCCTGTCGGAATCGGCGTTAAGTTGGTGTTCGCATCTTTGCCGCGAAGAATCATAATGCTCGTCGTATATCCTGCATAACCTTCGATGGTAATCGGGGTAAGACGTGTCACTGCTTTGCCAAAATTTAACGCGCGCTTGTTAAGGTTTGTCATTTCAGCATAAAGACCGTTGGTGCTGATGACACTATCTCCCGAGCCGTTGAAAGTTTTGGTGAACAACGACCCGGCACTGGTGTTGTACGTAAAATCCGTGAAAAATTTCACATTAAATGCCATAGCCGCAAAAGTGTTGAGGCGAAGTTCTGATGGCGATGGATCACGAAAGCAATGTCCGTCGTAGTCCTGGACGGCGTGAAATGTTTGCCGATAAATTGCCAGCGGAATACCAGCGCCTTTGGCGTGTTCGCGATCCTGGCGTAAGTAGCCATACCAGGCAGTAGGTGGTCCAGAAATCGGAGGACCTGTGTGATTCGCTTGGTTTGTGTCATAAACCGATTCCCAAGGATAGGTATCGAAACAAAGCATGTCAGGCTGCGCACGACTTATGTAATCACCCAACGCCCCGTCGCCGATCTGACCGCCCCAGTTGTTGTGATAAAGAATTGCATTGGGCCAATTGCTGCGGACCGTGATAAACCAATTCACCAAACGCGTGCGTGTCGCCTCGTCATTCAAATTCCATTCATCGCCAAGTTGAACGCTGACAAGCTGGTTGGTGTAAGGAATTTCGTTTGTTCGCGAAAACGAGTCTCCGTTTCCAGTTTGGCCGACACCCATCGTCGGCATGTTCGTTTCATCGGAAACCCACCGCGCCCACGGAAAACCCGGCGTCGGACCAACGAAGGTTGGAATGGGTCCAAGATTTCCGGTGGAATTCCACAGAAAATTTACGGCGGTGTAATTCGCATTTGAATAGGTGTCCAAATGAAAATAGTTGTCCGGCTGAACTAGTCCCTGAATCTGCAATCCGCGCTCGATTAGTATCCGGTTTCCCTTGCTCAGTTGAGCATGACCCGTTTGCGCATGAGACAAGAAGGCTAAAAAAATTAACGCGAAACAAAGTCGTAAAAAAGACATTTTATAATCGTAATCTACGCGACAACCTGCAACAAGAAGTTATCTGAAAATTTGACAAGGTGGCCGCTGGCGAGTGCCAAAATAAAAAAACTCCGGCCCATCACGCTTGTTCTGCAAAACAAATTCATGCGCGCAAACCTATCAGCGAGTTTGTGCCTGAAAAACTATCATTTCGCTCACATCCGTTGTAACAAATGAGGATGCTCAAATCATCTCAGGCGCTTCTGCTTTCTGCCCTTTTGATCGCGCCGACCATCGGCTGCAATCACACTCTTAATTCTCGCACCACCTCGAACCCGCATGACGCAGGCGATGGAGAAGTGGCCATCCGTGAAGTTTCGGATTATGTGTTTGGCGGTTACACCGGCGAATTTTCAAGCCCTCCTCACGCCGACAACAATCCCAAACGCGCTCTCGTTATTTCCTGGAAAAAATTTCCGTTTCGTTTCGTTTTTGCGCACGAGGGGAGCTATTGCCCTTGGTTTGAATTTCCCTCCGGCGCGGGACATTGCTTTCAATTCTTTGAAGGCAACGATGGCTGGGCGGAATTGTTCAACAATTTTGGACGGCAGGAAACCAACAGCTTTGTTGAAGTGCTCGAACGCGGTCCGCAACAGGTTCATGTGCGCTGGACTTATTTTGGCGTCAATCAGGAAAACGGCGCGCGCGCTTATCGCGCCATCGAAGACTTCCGCGCTTTTCCCAACGGCCACATTTTGCGCCGACAAAGTTTTACCTCGCTCATGCCTGGCGATCATCGCGGTTACGCCCGCGAACCCATTGAAATGATCGGCATGTGTCCGAAAGAAAAATTTTGGTTCGACATTTTGCGCCGCGATCCTGCCACGGGTGATTCCCATGCGCTGGCGGTGCTCGACGCCTTTTCCACCAATCGTTACGACGTCTTCTGGCGACGCGAACCCAGCACGCTTTACAAATCCATGCCCCGTCGCACGGGCAATTCGTGGAAAGTTCTCGACGACGCTGCCGGTGTCGCGCTCGTCACGCCGTTACGTGAAGGCGCCGCGTTTTGCGTGCTCGGCGATGCCGGTGGTTTTGGCCACGACTTCACGCGCATCAAAGACCATTCGTATCCCGACACCGGCGGCATCGGCTGGGTGTCGCAATGTTGGGACCACTGGCCCATCGGTTGGCTCAATAGCCAGGGGCATGAAGTCACCTCCGATTCGCTCTCGAACTACCCCAATCACTTCTCGCCCGCTGGCACGGACTTCTTTGCTCTGCCCAACGCACAGGTCGAGCAGCGCGATTTTTACTCGCTGCTGGGTGTCGGCGGAAACGATCTCGAAGCCGTTCGCAACGTGGCGCGACGCTGGCTGGGTTCCGGCGAAACCAACATTGGCAAAAACATTTCCCGGTTACCAGCAACCTTTCCCTAAATGGCCATAAGGATCAGCATCGAACCTCCGCTTACCTGTTAATCCGATGGCGCTGAAAAGAGGCGGGTGTTTGCCCGGTGACATCGAGTTCCACGCTCAAGTAGCCGCCGTCTTTCAACAACTCAATCCCCGCCAGCGACGGACACAAACGCACGTGGAAATGCCGCCAAATCCGCGCGCGCTGCAACGCCGTCGTGGACCGTTTAATCGTCGTCCCAAGGAATCGGATCGCCGGCATCCCCGCGATCATCCTGCCCTTCCACAAAATCAGAGGCGAATGCAAATGGCCGATGATGGTTTGCTCCAGTTGAGGAAGTTTGTCGCGCACCGCTGCTTCTTCCCAAAGAAATGGCAGCGCAGTTGGATCGTGACAAAAAAGAATTATTTTTTGCTCCGGTTTCAGGCAGGCAAAGGCGCCGCGGATTTTGACGAGATGATCTTCGCGAAGACGCGTCCATTCCGAAAATTCTTCAGGCAAGGCGTCAGGTTCAAACACCGGCAGCGCAACCAACGAGGAAACCACTCCGAGCAAAACATAATTGCCGAATTCCAATCTCCAGAACGGTTCGATACCGAGTTCTTTTTCCGCACGATGAAAACTGGCGACGCGCATCCCGCCGCGATTGCCATAGAAACTGACCTTGCCCAGTTCATGATCGCCGAAGACCGCTTTGAAATCCGGCGCGAATTCGGCGCGCAATTTTTGCAGGCATTGCTGCGCGCTTGCAAACGAGGCGTCATCGCTCACACCGAGAAACGCCGAGTCGCAGGAATAATCTCCATTGGCAATGACCAAGTCCGGCTTTCCCGCGCGACTGATGAATTGGTCCAGCAAATGATTCTGCTCCGTCGGCGCCCGCAACCAGATGTAATGGCGAAAAAGTTTTACCGCCAAACGAAGCAACGGGTTTTTGATGGCGCGCCCCTCGTGTCCCCGCCGCGCTTGTTCGGCCGCGCAGGCGAAATGTATGTCGCTGACGATGAGAATGGTTTTGCGCTGCATTGAATTTTAAAGACACCAAACGAATTGCGCGCTCAATAGTCTTTGCGAAAAACCGGGAAGACGATGTTGAAGATGGTGCCCTTTTGCGGTTCACTTTCCACCGTAATGGTCGCGCGATGTTCGTTGATGATTCGCCGCGTGATCGGAAGCCCAAGCCCCGTTCCTTTTGGTTTGGTCGTGAAGAACGGCTCGAAGACTCGGGCGAGATTTTCCGGTGGAATGCCAGGGCCGCTATCGCGAATAATCACGCGAAGCTGCGTTGGATTTTTCTCCCGCAGCGCCTCGGCCAACACCGGATCTGCGTCAATTGACTCCGTCGAGATGGATAAGCTCCCGTTGGATTGCAGCGCCTCAAGCGCATTAAAAAACAAATTCAGAAACGCCTGTTTCAATTGGTAATCATCCCCTTTGATAATGTCGGACGCAGCTGCGAACGACCGCTCGATTTTAACATTTTTTTGATCCAACTGATGTTGAATGAGTTTAAGCGAATGATTCAACAGATCATGCAAATGAAGCGGCGCGAGCTTCGGCTTGGCCGGACCGGAAAAGGTCAGCATCTGGCTGACAATCGAATCGATGCGAGTCATTTCGCGCCCGACAATTCCCGCCAGTTCATCCTGTTGATTGCGAGCGAGCAGCAAATCGGTAAATGTCCGAACCGCGACCAGCGCATTTTTGATTTCGTGCGCCATGCTCGCCGATAGAGTCCCTATGCTGGCCAGTCGATCAATCTGGGCGATTTTTTGTTCCATTTTTTCGGCGCAACTAAAATCATTCAATACCGCGACTGCGCCGAAAATTTTCCCATCGTCATTTTGAACCGGAGCAATATTGACCTGAACGCTCAATTCGCCGCGAGTTTGATGAAACAATTTGGTTTGCGCCGAAACAGGCTGGCCACTCGACGCCGCGAGCGCGAAAAGTTTCTGCAACGTGTCCGGCAACGCTTCGATTTTGTTGCCCAGAATTTCGTCGGCCTTAACTCCGATGAGGTCCGCCGCTTCCAACGTAAGCAGGGAAATTTTATTTTTTTTATCGAGGGCAATGACGGCGCAGGAAACACATTGGCGGAGTGCGTCGGTCACACTCAAATTTTCGTCAAGGTTTTGGGCGGAATCATTTGGCATACACTTTTGCGATCAATATTTGCCCCGGACGCGCACAGACATATCTGAAACGGCAGCAAGTTCAAAATTTAAAACAGATTCTCCCGAAAACGGACCCTTGCTGGTAACAGGACAAATTGTAGATGCTCTTTCAAAGTGGACAACCAAAAAGCTGCGGCAATTTTTCTTCCTTCAATCGCCTCCCCTTCGCTAGGCTGATTTGCAACGCGAATTCGATAATGAAAACGAATTTTTTTTCGGCTCTGGTTCTGATCAGTGCATCACACTTTTTAACCGCCGCTCCCATTGCGCCGCTTGGAAAAAATGGACACGCGCTCAACCTCGATTTTGAAGACGGCTCGCTCAACGATTGGAAGGTCGAGGGCAACGCTTTTGAAGGACAACCAATCAAAGACGACACGGTTGCCAAACGAAATGGGCCGGGCGGAACCAGTTCGCATCAAGGCCAGTATTGGATTGGCGGTTACGAAATTGGCGGCGACGATTTACAAGGTTCGCTTACTTCGGTTCCTTTCAAGGTGACCCAGCGTTGGGCGAGTTTTCTGATCGCAGGCGGCAATTGGGAAAAGACGCGCGTCGAACTGGTTGATTTCGAAACGGGAAAAGCATTCTTCAAAGTCTCCGGCGAACAGAGCGAAAATTTACGGCCCGTCGTCGTCGATTTGGAAAAGCAACTCGGCCAAGAAATTTTCATCCGCATCGTGGACGAGCAACAAGGCGGCTGGGGCCACATCAACTTCGATGATTTCAAATTTTTTGCAGAACGTCCGAAATTCCCCAACGAAATTGATCCGAAGAAACAAGCTGTGCCCGAAGCCGACACCGTTCTTTACGAAGGTCTTTCTCCTGACGATGCCGTGGCGAAAATGACGGTGCCGCCCGGTTTCAAAGCGACACTTTTCGCGGGCGAACCGGATGTGAAACAGCCGATTGCTTTTGCCATCGATCATCGCGGGCGATTGTGGGTTGCGGAAGCTTACACCTATCCGAAACGCGCGCCGGAAGGAGAAGGCAAAGATCGCATCATCGTTTTCGAAGACACCGACGGCGACGGCAAATTCAACAAGCGCACGGTTTTCATGGAAGGTTTGAATCTCGTCAGCGGAATCGAACTCGGTTTCGGCGGCGTGTATGTCGGCGCGGCGCCGTATCTGATGTTTATTCCGATTGCAGACGGCGACGAACCAAAGCCCGCTGGCAAACCTGAAATTCTCCTCGACGGCTGGGATTTCGCGCGCGACACGCACGAAACTTTAAACAGTTTTAAATGGGGTCCCGACGGCTGGCTCTACGGTTGTCACGGCGTTTTCTGTCCATCGCTCGTTGGAAAACCGGGCGCAACCGAAAGCGAACGCCAATGGATGGACGCAGGCATCTGGCGTTATCATCCAACGAAAAAAGTTTTTGAAGTGTTCGCCGAAGGAACGAGCAATCCGTGGGGATTCGATTTCGACGAACACGGCCAGTTGTTTGAAGAGGCCTGTGTCATCCCGCATTTGTTTCACATGATTCAAGGCGGTCGCTACCAGCGTCAAGGTGGGGAACATTTCGCCATCAATGTGGATGAAGTTGCGCGTAACGAAAAGTTTCGCGATAAGGCGAGTCGCAAACCGATTTTTCC
>JBDSLX010000266.1:0-5392 GCA_039916145.1 Verrucomicrobiota bacterium
AGCAGCGCCAATTCAAGCGCGTAAGTCCGGGTGTAATCGTAGCGATTGCAATAAGGCGGAGAAGTTATCAAACCATCGAAGGAATGCGTTTCAAGTTTTGGCAAAACCTCAAGGCAAGAACCGCCGATAACTTCGATCTCTCCAAATTTTTGGCCGGTTGGAAATAGATCCAGCAAACCAACATCGCCTTCAAGGTCATCAATAATTTCTCCAAGCTTTGTGTCAATGGCCGTATCAAAGGATTCAATCCGCCCCTTGTCGAAAGGCGTTGCTCCTTGCTTCCGTCCAGAGCGATAATCCCAACGCAAATATTGCCCGTCCTTTCGGGTGAAACTGATTTGTTCCAAAACGCAAAGCGCGGCGAAGCGAAGAACCTTGCGCACTCCGCAGTTTTCTTCGTTTTCCAATTCAGATAAATAGCGGCAAAGCGATTCTTCCGTTTCAGGCGAAAAAGCACCGTTTGTAATTCGGAGATGAGGAAAATTCGTTTTCGCATTCGCCTTTTTCCACGGTTGCGATTTTCGCCAGAGCTTTGTGGCCTGCACGACTGCTTCTCGATTGACGTTGAGCGCGCTCTTTCGAGCTTCAATAATTTCTTGTCCAATCGGCAAAAGCTCAATTCCAACGGAGTCGATGCCGAGTTGACTTGCGACGAATAAAGTCGTTCCGGCTCCAGCGAACGGATCAAGAATCTTTCCAGATTCGATTTCAAGATGCCGAAAAAGATAATGAAGAAGTTGGGCTGAGAAGCCTTCCTTGTATTTAAACCAGCGGTGGCCTTCCGCAGTTTTGTTAGCCTGGAAACTGACGAGCGTTCGCTTCAACCCAATATTCACTTCCATTTTTGACGCAAATCGTTTCGTCAATTCTTCGTCTTTGGCTTTTGCTGTCGCAAGAGTTGTCATTTTTAGAACGCAAACCAATGTTACTTTTAGTCGGCACTCTGACAACTGTTTTCATCATCCTTCCTGAAAGAAAGCGTTGCTATTCTGCGCAAAGTTGAACGGCAGTGCCCATGCCGGAGGTTAAAAAGATTTTGACTCGCATTCAGGGCGCAGTGGAAAATTTGGGCGTCGATTTATTTTTTAATTCCGCGACCTTCGCTTGCAACGGGCGATAAACGTATTCGTTCATCACCGCGATTGCGCCTTTGTCGGAACGATCTCCGGCGATGTTCGCGTAAGCCGTCAAACCGTGTTTGATCAAATCCACGGCGCGCGTGGCTTCGGTGAATGCGCGAGGAAAATCTTTGTTCGATTCGGCGGTGGCGGCGGCGCGAACGGCTTCGATGGCGTTCATGTAATCAATCCCGAATTCCAATCGGCCAATCCAATAGTGGATAGAGTTCGTTCCGGGAGATTTTGTTTTTTGCAAGGCGCGATGAGCGGCGTCCAACGCAGTTTGATAATGCGGAATCACTGATTTCAATTCAGGCGACAGCGCGCCCGGAGTCCAGTGTTGCATCATCATGTGAGGCGCGGTGAATGTCAGACCCAGCCCGTGCCATTCCAGCGTGACGGTTGCGGCTTCGACTTCGCTGAAAAGTTTTAACATATCTGGAACAGCCGCTTCGCCACAAACGCGCGTGATTTGGTCGCGATAAATTTCTTTGGGCGTGGCGTTCGTGTCCCACGCTGCGCGCGAAAGATAGGCCACGCACGGATCGTGATCGCCGATGAGCCAGTAACGCGTCGAGAAACCAGCCCAGCCATGACTGCGAATATCCTTCTTCAATTCCGCGAGCGAATGCGTCGCGAGTTGCGGCAGGACGCCCACGTTATCATCGTGCAACGTGTAAATCAGAACCGATGGAATTTCGCGCGCGGGAATTTCTTTTAGGACTTCGCGCCGCTTCACAATGCGCGACGGCGTATAGTCCACAAAGTTCAGCGTCTCGGAACCGGCAGGGAAAATTCGCGCGAGGATGGGAAAAAGTTCCTCCGCCACCGTGCTCACGACAAATTTTCTTCCACCAATTTTTGTTTGCGGATCGGAAATAATTTTGTCGTAAAAATAAAGCGCGACGATGTCGGCCTTCACTTCCTTGACCGCGCGTTCCGCTCCACCGGAATAATCTTTTCGATTTTTCGCCGCCGTTAAAATGCTTTCGAGCGAACGGATTTTATTGATGCAGTATTTCGCATCCAAAGATTTCCAGGCGCGTTCGTATTCATTTACCCATTCGCGCCACTCCGGCAAATCCAGCGCGATGTAATCCAGGCCGGGATAAGTCTTGAGGGTTGTTTCCAAAACCGCGCGGGCAAGTCCGGCGAGCACAGGGTCATCAAGATTCGCATTCGCGCCGGGGCCGATGGTGGGAGTGCCGACCATATCCACGGGATTCAGATGCGCGAGCAACGGCTTGAACTCGCGTGGAAATTCCGTGAGGTTCGCGGGCATCACGCACTCCATGCCGCGAGCACGGGCGTAATCCATGAGCACTTGAACGTGTTTCACCGCTGCCTTGGATAATTTTTCCGCATCGCCGGGAAGTGGCAAATCAGGATTCCAAAATTCCTTTTCGTTGCCGAACAATGAGCGGCCAATCATGTCGTCGGTGATCGGATAATGATTTCCGAAAAACAACGTGCCGGAAGTTTGTTTGATGCCTTGGTATTCGAGTGGAAGAAAAGGTTGCCCCGGCCAGATGTAGAGCAGCAGCCGGTTGAATCGAAGTTTGGCGAGTTGATCGATCACCGGCCTATAGTCGGCGATTCCCCACGCGATCGGTCCCATCGCGTGTTCGTTCAGGACGCGCCACTGGCGGACACGCAACGCCGGTTCTTCCTGAAAATTCAGCGAAGGCATTTTGAACTTCGAAGTAATGGGTAGCACAGGCGACCCGCCTGTGCCGTCCGGCCACTGGCCGGACGGAATGCGAAGCACGTTGACATTGGAAACCGATGCGCGGAAAAGTTCGGGCGTTTTCCCCGTTCCGAGCGCCGAGTCGCCGCTCGGCACAGGCCGGTGGCCTGTTCTACCCGCCGGAGCCGGAAACACATCGCCGTGAAGAAGAAAACGGACGCCCCATTTTTCCGCCAAAGCATAAACCGCCCAGAGCGTCGCCCTCGGACTTCCGCCACCGACGATCACTACAGAACGATTTCCAACCTTTACCGATTTCAACACGACACCTTGATCCGACATCTTGGGAAATTCCTTTTTTGAAATCAGCGGATTGGTTTCAGGATTTCCAATCAGAAAAATTTCATTGGCTGATGAGGGAATTGTTGCCGCTGGTTTGACCTGAATTCCGAACAGTTTATCGAGATAGCCGCAGAGTTCACGGGCCGCAAAGTTTTCCAATGGGGTTGCGTCCTGACCGATCAACACGGCGACCTCACCGGCAAAACTAGAATTCTCTATCGTGATGAACGCCGCAAAAAACACGACGCCGAGCAACAGAGATTTTGTGATCCTAACAAGAGCGCAAGATTTGATTCGTCGGATCATGCGCAGAGTCAGTTACCAAATTGAAGAGCATAAAGTTTCGCGGCGCGCATTTGGATTTGCAGCTTGAGCGGTTTGCCCGCGAGCGGCGAAAGATTCGAATGTTGTTTCCAACGCACTGACTCAGAGACACCGTCGCGGTCAATCACTGCGCAGTCGGCGAAGGTAAAATCTTTGATCGGTTTGTTTTTGCGATCCACAATTTGCACGCGGACTTCGCCACCGCGCGCGTTGACATTAAGCGTGAAAGTTTTGCCACTCAACTCGACCAGCGGCGTGGTTATCATTCCCTGCTCCGCGCCAGCTTCACGCGCGACGTAGCGGTCTCGTTGCATTTTCACCAAACCAATCTGCCGCTCCTCGAAGCGGTTGACCTTATGGCCGTGCATGTAACCGGCGTAATAAAAATAAACTTCGTCGCCCACCGGAACTTGTTCATCAATCCAAGCGTGTGAGTGGTCCCACGCTTCATTGCGTTCGTCGCGTTGGAAGAACGGGGTGCGGTCGCGAATCCAATGTTCGCCATCACGACTCCAGGCGAGCGCGGTGTAACCGATACCTGCGGCGCCCTCTGGTTTGAAATCGTCGCGCAGAATTTTCACCATTGCGATTCGCAAATCGCCGCGAATCAAAAATCCGTCCATCGCGTAAAATTGCGTGTCGCCTTCGTCGAGCCGGTCATCCGGCGTCAGCGCATACGACGGTTTTTCCCAGCGCAACAAATCGCGGCTGAAACTTTGCAACGTCACCCGGCGTTTTCCTGTCCACGTTTCGCCCGTCGCCAGCGTGGAAGCGATGGCAACATAACGATCGGCCACCGCGTCGCGGAAAATTCCGTTGATGTCGTGGTCGTGCATGAGAACAACGTCGTTGGTGGAATCGGGTGGGACGAGTTGTTTCCAAACAAATCCGTCAGGCGAAGATGCGATCTTAAGTCCTCCAAGAACTGTTCCGTCGGCGGGGCGCGATTCACCTTTTGTCACGGGAGCGGCATACCAACCGAGTTTGTAACGCGCGTCGGCGTGAGGAAAATTTACACCCTGATCAATGATGCTGACGCCGAACCGGAGAAACGGAGTCGGCAAAATGCGACGCGGTCGAATCCATTGGATGCCGTCGTCGGATTCCATGTAAGCGAGTTGCGATTCACTCGCGCTCGATTCTGCAGTCTGCGCGCCATACCAGATGCGGAAGCGCCGCGTTGCCGGATCGCGCAGCACGGTGAGGTACGGTTGGAAGTTGCCGTCCCCTTTGCCTGTGACAATGGGATTAGGAATGGCGGCAGCGCGCAAAGGAGAATTTACCACGCGCCCGATGTTGGTGTTGGATTCGATCAGGAATTCGTCGAGAAATAAATGCGGGCCGACTCCCAAATGAATCGGCGCGGACTGGCGAGGTTTCTGCAATGAAGGCGACGGGCGATAAATTGCGGAATTATTTTTCGGCGACGGCGATGGCTCATCGACGGAGCGGCGCGCTGTGTAACTCAAATCATCCAGAAAGATTTTTACCATCTGACCGCCAGCAGTGGAAGTGAACAGGCCGAAGCGATCCAGGTTTGCGCCCTCAGTTTTTTGGCCGGGCTTCAACTTGAGCGTCACGGACTCGTTGCCGAGGGTCACGCACATTTCGCCCAAGCCACCGTTCGCGGCGGGATCATACACAAGCGACCAGTCGAAAAGTTTTCCGGGCGTGAGTATCGGGCCTTGATCCACCTTGCTAATCGTTCCCTTTGCGGTTGCAAGATGAGGAATGAAGTAATGGCCAATACGCGTCGGCCCGCCCACATGGATGCCAACAAAGTTTTTTGCGTCTCCCTCTTCCTTGCTGTCCTTGGCGGCGCTGTTGAACCAGCCCAAAGACATATCGGAATCGGGACCGGCAGTGACGAGCTTCACTTTGCCTCGCGCTTCTAATCGTTGATTCAAGTCGAGTGGGCCAA
>JBDSLX010000267.1:0-6558 GCA_039916145.1 Verrucomicrobiota bacterium
GGGCGTGCGTGGGGGAGAAGTGGTCGCAGCCGGAACACTGGCCGAAATTGAAGCCAATCCACGTTCACTTACCGGCCAATATTTGAGAGGAGAATTGTCCGTCGCCATTCCCAAAAATCGCGTGAAAGCATTTGGAGAGAAGGGGACATTGGAAATCCTCGGCGCGCGCGAAAACAATTTGCAGAACGTCGACGCGCGAATTCCGCTCGGCACTTTGACTTGCGTGACGGGCGTGAGCGGTTCCGGCAAAAGCACATTGATTGATGACATTTTGCGCCGCGCTTTATTTCGAAAACTTTACGGCTCGAAGGAACAACCCGGTGCGCATCGCGAAATTCGGGGAATTGAAAACCTCGACAAGGTTATTGTCATCGATCAGACGCCGATTGGCCGCACGCCGCGCAGCAATCCGGCGACTTACACCGGCATGTTTAACCAGATTCGCGATCTCTTCGCGAAACTTCCCTCTGCTAAAATTCGCGGTTATCAAGCGGGCCGATTCAGTTTCAATGTCAAAGGCGGTCGTTGCGAGAAATGTCAGGGTGACGGTTTGATCAAAATTGAAATGCACTTTCTCCCGCCGGTTTACGTCACTTGTGAAAATTGCAATGGACGCCGTTACAATCGCGAGACGCTGGAAATAAATTACAAGGGAATGAACATCGCTGACGTTCTCGACATGACCATAGATGAAGCAGTGAATTTTTTCCGCGCCGTTCCGAAAATTTACGATCCATGTCTCACGCTCGCTGAGGTCGGTCTTGGTTATATTCGCCTCGGTCAATCCGCGACGACGTTGAGCGGCGGGGAAGCCCAACGCATCAAACTTGCCTCTGAACTTAGCCGCAAAGCCACCGGCCAAACACTCTACATTCTCGACGAACCAACGACGGGTTTACATTTCCACGATGTTGCAAAGCTGCTCGAGGTTTTGTTTAAACTGCGCGGCACGGGAAACACGCTCGTCATCATCGAACACAATCTCGATGTAATTAAAACTGCGGATTGGATTATTGATCTTGGTCCCGAAGGCGGTTCGGGCGGCGGAAAAATTGTTGCCCAAGGAACACCGGAAACGGTCGCGCGCGTTGCGGAAAGTTACACCGGCCAATTTTTGAGTCGTATCCTTGTGCCCAATCTATTAAAAAAAATCGCGTGATTGGTTTTCAAAAATGTTTCGTCTGATTACCGTGCGCTATTTTCTGACATTCCTTTTGTTGCTGAACAATTTTGCCGCGCCAAAATTGTTCGCGGACGTCGGCGCGGAAAAAAAGGCCTTCAACGCAGCCGTAAAACTGCTTGAGCCACTAAAACAATTCAAGCTGGCGGAAGAGAGCTTCGCAAAATTTGTCCAGGAATTTCCAGAATCAGAACACAAACCTTGGGCGATTCTTCACCAGGCCCAGGCCTGTTTTTATCAGACCAACTACATCGGCGCGAGCGAGTTGCTTCAACTGCATTTTGCGCAATCCGGGATCCTGGCGCACGAGTATCAATACTGGATTGGGCAGACATTTTTTCACAGTGGAAATTATCGCGCCGCGGCCGATGCCTGGGCGCTATTCATCAAAACGTTTTCCGATTCGCCCTATTATCTGGAAGTGTGCTACAGCCAGGCGCTCGCTGAATCCAAACTCAAAAATTGGCCGCGTGTCATCGAGTTGCTCCAGACGCCGGGTGGTAATTTTGAGGCTGCCGCGAAAACTCAGCCGAACAACGGATTTGTCGTGGATGGAAATTTGTTGCTGGCGGAGTCGTTGTTCGAGCTATCACGTTTTGTTGAAGCCGAGAAAGTAGGCGTGGCGCTTGAAGGTCGCACCCTTATCCCTAACGCAAAATGGCGACAGCATTTTCTCCTCTGCCGAATTCAACTGGCTGCGGGCCAATTTGAAAAAGCACTTGGCACGACTACCAATCTCGCGACTGCGGCGAAGGAGGCAGGCGGTCGTGAGAAGTACGCGGAATCGATTCTGTTGCGGGCGGAGATTTTGGAAAAATTGAATAACTTGTCAGCGGCCATTGGCGCGTATGAACAAAATCTGGCGGAAGGCACGCCGCCAAACATTCGGCGGCAGTCTTTTTTTAAAATTGTGGATTTGAATCTGGTCCAGGGCGCCACGACGAATGCGATGCTACGATTGGAAAAATTTATCGAACAGAATCCGGCGGATGCCTCGGTGGATCTCGCCAGAATTACGCTGGGCGAATTGCGTCTGAAACAATTTGTTTTGGCGATGCCGTCAACTAATGCGCCCGGAAAAAGCAATCTGTTCGAGCAGGCTTTTACGAATTTCAACATCGTCATCACCCATTTTCCGCAGAGCGCGCATCTCGGAAAAGCGTACTTAAATCGAGGTTGGTGCTTTTGGATTCAGGAAAATATTCCAGCAGCCGGGTCGGATTTTTTTGAAGCAACGGAGCGATTGCCGATTTCAGAGGATAAGGCGGTGGCGCGTTTCAAACTGGCAGATGTGCAATTTCGGCAGACCAATTACGCGGCGGCGATGACGAATTATCAACTGTTGATCGAGAATTTTGGTGCGCTGGAACGCATCACCAATTCCTTGTTTGAGCCTGCGCTTTACCAAGGTATGCGGGCGAGCTTGAAAGCTGGAAACGATGCTGCCGCCACGAATGCAATGTATAAATTGCTGGATTGGTTTCCGAACGGCTCGCTTGCCGACCGCAGCTTGTTGTTGGTCGGAGAAAATTTAAATCGCGTCGGCAAAGAACCCGAAGCGCGCGAATTATATTTGGATTTCTTGAAGCGGTTTCCTGATTCTCCACGAGTGGCGGAAATTAAACTGGCCGTGGCCGAGTCGTTCGTTCGGGAAAAGAAGTGGGACGCTGCGCTCGCCGAATTTGACAATTGGGTGACGAATTTTACCGCCCATCCGTTGTTGCCGCAGGGAGAATTTTCGCGCGCTCTGGCTTTCGACAAAGCCGATAAGAAAACAAACGCATTCAATTTGTTCACCAATTTCGTTGTGCGCTTTCCCACAAATCATTTGGCGGCGCTCGCGCAAAATTGGATCGCCGATTTTTATTGGAACCGCGGAGATTTTCACAACGCCGAGAAGGCCTATCAGGAGTTGTATCAAAAATTTAATCCACCGGCAGAGATTGCGTATCAGGCGCGACTGATGGCTGGGCGGGCGGCTTATGACCGTTTGGATTACAAGGGTGCGACGGAATATTTCACCGATCTGGTCAACCGGTTTAGCGGCGACACCAATGCGGTTAATGGGATTGCAGACGAGGCTTTGTTTGCTTTGGGCGATACGCTGTTTCAAGAGTTTTTATCAAACCCGAACACGGATATTGGCCAGGCGATCAATGCGTTTAGCCGGATAAAAAGTTCGACCAATATTCTAGGCGTCCTGGCGACGGGACGAGTCGGCGACTGTTATTTTCAGTGGGCCGGGCAGGACGCAGCGCAGGCTCAGGCTCGATACGACAAGGCATTGGAATATTACGGCACGGTGATCGAGTCAAACGTCGCGGATATTTCCGCGCGCAGTCGGGCGGAGGTGGGTGTGGGAAATGTCTGTTTAAAAATGGCCGGCATAAAACCAGACTCGCAAAAAAGGGCGTGGGTGGACGCGGCGTTGAAACGTTATATGAACGTCGTGAGCCAAAGTAATTTGCACGAAGGCGAATCATTTGACGCGAAATGGATTTACGAAGCGGGAATTGCGGCGGGGAAAATCTGCGAGAGTTCGGAGCAGTGGGAGCAAGCCAAGAATATTTACCTTGAGTTAGCCAAGCTTCTGCCGCCGCTGCGTTTGGCTTTGGAAAAGAAGATTGCCACGGCGCAAACTCATTTGGAAACGGCGAAAAATTAGAGCGATAAAATTAGGGAAGATCGAGGGCAAATTTGGAAACCTGGTTTGACACAATTTTAATCAACGATTACGATTGAACCAGTAAAGAGCATGAATATATCCGTTCAAACTGAAGCAGTGGTGAGTGTGACTGAAAGCGCCGCGAAGGAAATCAAAGTAATGATCGAGCGGGAGAAAGACAGCGCCGGAAAGGGGCTTCGCGTTTATGTCGAGGGCGGCGGCTGTTCTGGAATGCAATACGGTATGGTGTTCGATGAAAAACGCCCTGATGACATCGCGACAGAAATGCATGGCGTTTCTGTTGTAATCGATCCGTTCAGTGCGAATTATCTGCGCGGGTCTGTCGTTGATTTTTCCGACGCATTGACCGGCGGCGGTTTTAAAATTACCAATCCTCAGGCCAAACAAAGTTGCGGCTGCGGGAAATCTTTCGAGGCCTAGACAGTAGAAACTGCAAAGCCAACTGATGCCGTTCCGTGCGATGCGGAACGGTTTTTTTGTTCAGCAAGAAAAGCTTTTCAGAAACTGGACGTGAATCGGTAGGCGACTACGATTTGTTTCATGAAACAGAACTTATCAAATTTCCAAACGCTTTTGTTTTCATCGCTGATTCTCGCAGCGAATTTTTCTAACGCTGCCAACTGGCCAGCGTGGCGCGGCGCGGATGGCTCCGGCATCACAAGTGAAAAAAATTTGCCGACGCAATGGAGCGACACAGAAAATGTGCGCTGGAAAGTCAAATTGCCGGAGCGCGGCAATTCCACGCCGATTGTTTGGAAGGATAAAGTTTTCGTCACACAGGCGGATGGAGAGCGTCGTACGATAATTTGTTTTGATCGCGCGAATGGAAAACAGCTTTGGCAATCGGGTCCGACTTTTAAAGAAAAGGAGCGATCACACCGGACGAATCCTACTTGTTCGGCTTCTCCGACGACGGAGGGCGAGCGCGTGATTGCTTGGTTCGGTTCCGCTGGAGTTTATTGTTACGATTTGAACGGCAAGGAGCTTTGGCAGCGCGATCTCGGCAAACAAAATCACGAATGGGGTTACGCGGCGTCGCCGGTGATTTACGAAAATTTGTGCCTCCTGAATTTTGGCGCGGGCAAACGCAGCTTTCTCGTCGCGCTCGACAAAACCACTGGAAAAACTTCTTGGCAAATTGACATTCCAGAAGCGCAGCCCGCGGAACGCACCGATGGTTTTGCGGGACAAACCGACGGCATGCTTGGCTCGTGGAGCACGCCGATCATCGTGAAAGCCAATGACCGCGACGAAATGATCGTCAGCCTTTCCGAATGGCTTAAAGCGTTTGATCCAAAAACCGGCAAAGAACTTTGGCGTTGCGGCGGATTGAATCCGCTCATTTACACGTCGCCGATTTATGGCGATGGCGTGGTGGTCGCGATGGGCGGTTACAAGGGAACGACGATTGCGGTGAAACCCGGCGGCAAGGGCGACGTCACCGAATCTCGTCTTTGGCAAACGGTGCGCACGAAAGATCGCATCGGCGCTGCTGTGATTTACGACGGCCATATTTATATCGCGAACACGCCGGGTGTCGCCGAGTGCATCGAGCTGAAAACCGGCAAAAAAATTTGGGACGAACGTTTGCCAGGCAAAGGCGCGAAATCAGAAGTCTGGGCGTCGGCAGTTTTGTCGGGTGACAAGATTTATATTTTAAATCAATCCGGCGATTGCGTGATTTTCAAAGCGAGTCCGAAGTTTGAAGTTGTGGGCGTGAATGCAATCGGCCACGAATTGACGAACGGTTCGCTGGCGGTTTCTGATGGAGAACTTTTCATTCGCACCCACGAACATCTTTGGTGCATCGGCGCGAACAAGAAAACGGCGGCGCGTTAATCGGTGGAGAAGAGTCGTTCAGTTGCCTACAATCCAAACATGAAACCCGTGCTGCTTTGCCTTTCTTTCTTTTTGTTCGCTGGAATGGCGTCTGCCGAATCTACCATCCGCACATTTGCCGGAACGGGCGCGAAAACTTTTTCTGGCGATGGCGGTCCGGCGATACGGGCGCAGCTTAATGATCCAACCGGCATTTCGCGCGGTCGCGACGGCGCTGTTTACATTTGCGACACAGCCAATCATCGCATTCGCAAAGTTTCGGCCGAAGGAAAAATTACCACCGTCGCTGGAACAGGCGATCCCGGTCGGAGTGGCGATGGCGGCCCGGCCACTGAAGCGAAGTTGCATTCGCCTTACGAAGTTCGCAGCGACGTTGCGGGAAATTTATTTTGGGTCGAACGCTTGAGCCATAGCGTCCGCAAACGCGATGTAAAAACCGGCATCGTCACCACCATCGCTGGAACAGGCACGGCGGGATTTTCCGACGGCGCAGGAACAAAAGCGCAACTCAACGATCCGCACAGCATTGCGTTTGATTCGCACGGCGATCTTTACATTGCCGATGTGAAGAATCATCGCATTCGCAAAGTGGAAATGAAATCCGGCGTCGTCTCGACTTTCGCAGGCACTGGCGAAAAACAGCCGACCACCGACGGTGCGCGATTTGCCGCTTCACCGATTCACGGGCCGCGCGCGCTTGATTTCGACAAGGAAGGAAATCTTTGGCTCGCTCTGCGCGAAGGCAACGCCGTCTTCAAACTTGATCTGGCCAAGGGGACAATTCATCACATCGCGGGCACTGGAAAAAAAAGTTTTACCGGCAATGGCGGCCCAGCGAAAGAAGCCACGTTGA
>JBDSLX010000268.1:0-4216 GCA_039916145.1 Verrucomicrobiota bacterium
GTCAGTTATCGGTCACGCTGAAATCGCTGCCGTTCACCACCACTGGCGTAACGGGACGCGGAATATAACAATGAAAGTTTTTCGCGCAAGAGGTTTTTAGAACTATTTTTTAATTTAATTTCAAACAGTGAAAATCACTTGAAGATTCTTTGCCCGCCGGTCAGATCCCGAATTCCTGAAATCAATAACGTATCCGAAAATATTTTGCTGCGGCACTCATTGATGTCGAGTAGGGGCTGGTCGCACCCGGCACATCTGCCCAATCCCCGGGCGAACCGGTCAAAGCCGAAGCTTCCTGCAAGACGCCGTTCGTCCAAGTCAACGTCAACGAGTCCTCGTTGAAGCTTCCGTTCAGAATAGCCGTTGGCGTTGTGGCCTGAACCGCGCCGCTTTTGGCAGACTCGTTCCCCGCAGCGTCTTTAGCAGAAACCTGATAAAGGTAAGCCGTGGCAGGACTACAATTGCTGTTCGCAAAATTCGTCGAAACGCTGGAACCGATCAGTGCCGAGTTTCTGTAAACCAAATAATTGCTCACGCCAACGTTGTCAGTCGAAGGGTTCCAATTCAGGTTGATTTGCACAGGCGAAATCACGTTCGCCGTGAGATTTGTCGGCACGGTAGGCGGCTGGGTATCAACTACCACAATGCTCTTGCTAAGAATTGGCCCGAACCAGGTCACGCCTTCGCGCAACATCTGCCAGTCCGTCGTGTAGGTTCCGGTTGTCCTGGGTGCAACCAGCGTCAAGGTAAATGTCTTCGTCACGTTCGGCTCAACCTGGCTGCCCACGTTGTAACGCGTCACGCTGAACGGGTCGGAATCGCCTACCGCCCCCAAACGAAACAGCTTTGCGTCGTTCCATAAAACGCCTCGGTTTCGCACCGTGATTTGAACCGTGTTCGTTGAACCTGCGTTCAATTGCGCTGGTATCGTATTGGTCACCATCTCGTAGGAATAATAATCCCACGTTGGCGTCGTTCCAAAGTAATCGCAGATGCCTTTGTAAACGGCCCACATAGTGGTGGAACGGAAAAAATTATCGCGCAAAGCAACCGCATCTCGGTCGCAACTGTCGTGAAATGCCAATTCAATCAAAATGGCAGCGCGGTCCGGCACACGCGTTTCAGCGAAAGAGCCGTTTGAATCCAGCGCCCCTCGATCAGTCCAGGTGGAGTCCACATACTTGGTTCGAATAGCGCTGATCATCGCGCTCTGCACTTTCTTCGCCAGATTGCTGCTGACGGTCGTGAAGGCCGCGTGTTCAGATGAGGAATCGTAGTAAGTACTCGTTCCATTAGGACAGCCTGTTCCTGCGCAATCCCCTTGAAAACCATTACTGTGCAGCGACACATGGGCATCGGTGTTGTCAAAGTTTGAAGCCACCGGTCCGCCGCGAATGTTGTCATTAAGTTCGCTGCCGGTCCCGCTGCCCAATGTGCAGCCACCCGTGGAATTGGCGTACACCGAGCAAGGATACCCGGATTCCTGAAGCCAATAACTTCCCGCCATGTGCCAGAAGGCGTGACCGGATGGGACGTAGTTGCCGTAGTTCTTATCAAAGGCACGATACTTCAGCACGGTGGCTCCGTCCTGGGCAAGATAGGTGTCCAGATACTTTGAGATTTCAAGGTTATGATAATCCTCCTGGTTTAACGGCGAACAATAAACCGGACGTTGGGTGACAAACGAACTTCCGTTCCAATACAATCCGTGACCGGGCGAGAGACTGATTTTCTTTCCAGACAATCCCACGAGCGCAGCGGCGGCTGCAATGGGTTCGGTATCAGTCCGGGCACTTACCGGCTGCGACGGTCGCAGAAAACTGCTTAAACCCTGACCTTTGGCTTGCAATCGAATATTGCGGGGAAGATCAAACTGTTCCAACGTCGCGCTCACCTGCTCGAAAATTGTTTCCAACCGCGCATCGTCTAATCCATCCCCAATAATTTCAGAGGAAAATTCCACGACCGTCGTTTCGCCATTCGTTTGCAACGACAGCACTTTGCTTCCGGGAAGCACCCCTGACGAAAAGTCCTGGCTGGTGTTCTTCTGTGGCGGGTTGGCGAGCGCGGCGAGCGCCGATGTCGCATCATTAATCTCGGGCCGAGTCACGACGAACGGGCGGCCTTGTTCATCCACATAAACAATGACCGCAGCGCGTAACGCGAAATGACTCAGGAGCAGACAAAAAAACGTGGAACAAATTCGTAACATGTAAAAAGGATGTTCGTAATTTACATTCTAATCCCCTGCTCCCCATGTCAATGTTCATTGCCGTTTTTCAGCGAGTTGCCGCATCAATAAACACACCGAGAGGGAGCTTGGGGAGTGGGAAAAAGAAACGTTGCCTCATGGGAAAATGACACCGACAAACTGGAGGATGAAAATGAAAAAAGCAGTTGTCGGAAAGAAGATAAAAAACCGCAGCCGCTTGCCCATTGATGACGTTCCGTTATTGTGGGAAGGCACAGGGTACAGCCCTTGGATTTGATCCCTTCGGAAAGAAACAAAATGAAAACACGAATTTTAGGAATATCTGGATTGAACGTTTCCGCCATCGGGTTGGGTTGCATGGGAATGTCAGATTTTTACGGAGAACGTGATGATGAGGAATCGATCGCTACGATTCATCATGCCATCGACCGCGGAATTACCTTCTTTGACACCGCTGACATGTACGGCCTTGGCAAGAATGAAGAGTTGCTTGGCAGCGCGATCAAGGGACAACGCGACCAAATCATCCTCGCCACAAAATTCGGAAATGTGCGCGGTCCTAATGGAGAAATTCTCGGCGTCAATGGAACTCCCGAATATGTCCGTTCGGCCTGTGAAGCGAGTCTGCGCAGATTAGGTGTGGGAACCATTGATTTGTATTACCAGCACCGCGTCGATCCGAATACGCCGATTGAGGAAACCGTCGAGGCTATGGCGGGTCTGGTCCGCAGCGGAAAAGTGCGGTATCTCGGTCTTTCGGAGTCTTCGCCGCAAACCATCCGCCGGGCGAATTTAATTCACCCCATCACCGCCTTACAAACGGAATATTCATTATGGAGCCGTGATCCAGAGAACGAAATTTTGGCAACGATCCGGCAACTCGGAATTGGCTTTGTTCCATACAGCCCGCTCGGACGCGGATTTTTGAGCGGCAAGATCAAAAGCATTGAAGATCTCGCGCCCGATGACTGGCGACGGAAGTCTCCCCGTTTTCAAAGTGACAATCTGCAACGTAATTTGAATCTGGTTTCGCATATTGAAAAACTCGCCCGCAGGAAAAACTGCAAACCAGCACAATTGGCACTTGCCTGGGTGTTGTCACAAGGAAACGACATCGTTCCAATTCCAGGAACAAAGCGGCGTCAGTATCTCGAGGAGAACATTGCGGCGTTGGATATTGAATTAACGGAGGAAGATTTAAATGTGATCAATGAAATGCTTCCGCCGGGTGCGGCTGCTGGAAATCGTTATAACGAAATGGCGATGCAGGCAATCGATCTCTAAGACACGCCTCAATGCCCGAGGAACTGCAATAGGAGTCGATCCAAGTTCCACCTCGCAAAGTTGGCCGCCATCCGTTTGCACTTTTCCAAATGCTGATTAGCTTCAACCATGAAGGATTGGAAATGTTGCGACAAAATTTCTTTTGAAATTTTAGAAGAAGAAGGAAAGGACTCCACCTACCGAACGCATGTCGTGCTGTGCTGCCATTGCGGCAAGGTTGTCCACATTCGACATTTTTTAGGGACGCGCGTCCGCCTGTCCAAGGTCGCACACAGGTTGGGTATCGATGGTTAGCGCTGCCCGCGCGATCTCCCGGTCAACAGAAATCCATTTCGGAAAAACAACAATAAACCGATCACTTTTAAATGGATGAATCCTAACGGACCCCATCCGCTCCGCCTTGGTTGCTTCTAGAGCCTGTACATAACTTTTTGTAAGAAAAGTCTGTACAATGTAAATACATCCCTGCATTAAGCTGGGGATGAGCCAAGAACGAAAAAGTTATCCGAGCGATGTCACGGATGAAGAGTGGGGTTTTTGTGTGGGCTATTTGACCTTGATGACCGAAGCAGCGCCGCAGCGGATTTATGCATTGCGCGAGATTTTCAATGCGTTGCGTTACTTGGTCAAGATGGGCGGAGTCTGGCGCATGATGCCCCATGATTTACCACCGTGGCATGTGGTGTATCAGCAAAGTCGGCGCTGGATCAAGTCCGGTTG
>JBDSLX010000269.1:0-3188 GCA_039916145.1 Verrucomicrobiota bacterium
CTCGAATTTGGGAAATGAAAGGCCTGACAATTTACGCAGGGTTTATTGATTCCTATTTGAGCTTCGGCGCAAAAGCGGGCGGCGAGCCGGACACAAAAAAAGATAGTTTAACTTCTGGAAAATTTTATGGCGTCGTTGATTCGGGGAAAAATCCTGCGGGCTACGAACTGGCGCAAGTCTCACCAGAACGTCGCATGGCGCGAAGTTATCTGCCCGATGCGAAAGCGCTGGAGAAAATGCGCGAACTCGGTTTCACATCGGCAAACGTTGTTTCCGAAAAAGGAATTTTTCGTGGCACCACCGCGTTCGTCGCGCTCTCCGACACCGATCCAAATCGCGCCTTGATCAAGCCGGATGTTTTTCAGCACGTCGCGTTCGAGACCGAGAGCGGCAAGGAAGATGTTTATCCTGAATCGCTGATGGGCGTGAACGCGGTCATTCGCCAGACATTTTTTGACGCGCAACATTACAAACTCGATACCGACGATTTTCAAAAGAACCCGAATCGTCGTCGTCCTGAATTCAATCCGGCGCTGGAAGCCTTACTGGCTGCGAGCGAGGGAAAAATGCCCGTGTTGTTCGAGCCTGACAGCGCGTTGATGGTGGACCGTGCGACTCGCATCGCAAAAGAATTGAAACTCGATTTCTGCATCGTTTCCAGCGGACAGGAATGGCGTCGCCCGGAATTTGCCAAAGCCGCCAATGCGCGGTTCATCGTGCGTTTGGATTTTCCGGAGATTTCCAAGATGCCCAACGACGATGATTGGAATGACATTTCGCTCGACCAACTGCGCGCGTGGGATTGGGCACCGGAAAATCCAGCGCTGCTGCGACAACAAAAAGTCGAAATTGCTCTGACGAGCGACGGCCTCGCGGACAAAAAGAATTTTCGCAAAAATCTAAAGGCGGCTTTGGATCGCGGGTTGATCGAACAAGATGCGCTCGCGGCCTTGACCACTGTTCCGGCGAAAATTTGTGGCGTTGAAAAATGGCTCGGCACGATTGAACCGGGCAAGCTCGCGAACCTGACCATCGTCACTGGAAATTATTTTGATCCCGAAAGCAAAGTGCGCGAAGTCTGGATTGATGGCCGCAGGGCGCACGTTCAATCCATCGAAGCGAAGGCCGCTGCGGTTGATTCAAAAGATGAACCGGTGAAACCCAAAGAATCTGCGCCAGAGAAAAAGAACGTTGAAGAACCTGAAAAAAATCCGAAGCCGGACGAAAAACCCGCTCCACCAAATGAGTTGGGACAAAAATCTCCCGATGAAAAAATAAAACCGGACGACAAACAAAAGGAGAAAGAACTCTTGGCCGTGCAAAAAAAACGGGTGGCGCGCAGTCCGTTGGAAGGACGCGGCCCAATAACGAATCCGCCCGCTATTTTGATTCGCGGCGCTACGATTTGGACGGGTGGTTCCAAGGGAATTTTGACGAATGCTGAAGTGTTCCTTAGCGAAGGGAAAATTCAGCAAGTTGGTATAATCAATCTTGGAGGCAATGATCCCATGTTGACGATTGAAGCCGCTGGCCTTCACCTCACTCCCGGCCTGATTGATTGCCACAGCCACAGCGCAATTCTTGGCAACGTGAACGAATCGACTTTGCCGTCCACCGCGATGGTTCGCATCGGCGACGTAGTGAATTCCGAAACGGACAATCTTCATCAACAACTCGCCGGTGGATTAACCGTCGCGAATCTTTTGCACGGCTCCGCCAATCCAATCGGCGGACAGAATTGCGTGATCAAACTTCGCGATGGTGCTGCGCCGGAAGATTTGAAATTCGCCGATGCACCGCAGGGAATTAAATTTGCGCTCGGCGAAAACGTGAAGCAAGCGAACTGGGGCGAGAAATATAACAAACGTTTTCCGCAAACGCGCATGGGCGTGAAAACATTCATCGAAAACCGTTTTGTCGCCGCGCAGCAATACGCCAAAGAATCGGAGAAATTTAAAAAATCCGGTGGCGCTCCTCCGCGTCGCGACCTCGAACTTGAAACCATTGCCGAAATTATTCGCGGCGAACGCCTGATTCATTGTCACTCCTATCGTGCCGACGAAATCCTGATGATGCTTCGACTCATGGAAAGTTTCGGCGTGAAGATCGGCACGTTTCAGCATGTGCTCGAAGGCTACAAAATCGCCGATGAAATCGCAGCGCACGGCGCGGGTGCTTCGACCTTCGCCGATTGGTGGGCTTACAAATACGAAGTGATCGACGCGATTCCGTTCAACGGCAGTTTGATGCGAGAACGCGGCGTGAATGTTTCATTCAATTCCGATTCGTCCGATCTCGCACGCCGACTTTACACTGAGGCGGCGAAAGCCGTGAAATTTGGCGGCACATCTAATGAAGAAGCGTTGAAATTCGTGACGATCAATCCTGCGAAACAACTTCACATCGACAAACGCGTCGGCTCCCTGGAACCCGGCAAAGATGCGGACTTTGTGGTCTGGTCAAAGTCGCCGCTCGATTCAACAACCGTTTGTTTGCAAACGTGGATTGACGGTAAAAAATATTTTGATCGCTCGCTCGAAACCGAACGTGCCTCCGTTCTGGAGAAGGAGCGAAGCGCATTGATTGAAAAGGCTAAAAAGATTTTGAAAGCTTCCGGCAATTCCGCCAAACCCGACGAAGCGGGGAAAAAGAAATTTTTCAAACGCGCTCTGGAACATTTGCACGATCACGAGGAAAGGCATTGCGATGATGAATAGATTTTTGAAAATGAAAACAGGGAACATCGAACAGCGCAACGTGCTGCCAGCGTCTCGCTGGCAGAATCCAGAACGATCCATTACCGAACTGCCAGCGAGACGCTTGCAGCACGTTGCCAATTGCGCTTGGATGTTTCTCATATCCGTAATCGTCCTTTCCGCCTTTGCCAATTCCGCCTTTGCCGAAACAATTCTCCTCAAAAACGCTGTCGTTCATACAGTCTCAAAAGAAACGATGACGAACGGCTCCGTCTTCATCGACAACGGTAAAATTATGAGAGTTTTTGGTCTCTTGGATGACAGCTTTGTAATCCCCTCCGACACAAAACAAATCGACTTGAACGGCCTGCATCTTTATCCCGGCCTGATTGCTTTAGACACCGCGCTTGGCCTCAGCGAAATCAGCGGCGTTCGTTCCACTCGCGATTTTGCTGAAGTCGGCGATTACACGCCTGATGTGCAATCGTGGAT
>JBDSLX010000270.1:0-3413 GCA_039916145.1 Verrucomicrobiota bacterium
ATGGTCGTTCCGTGTCTCGATTACAAACGTCCCGGTTTATATTTTCATCAGGCCGCATTCAAACTTCAGCTTCTCGCGCATTACTACTGGCTCACGCGCGACAAGGATTTTGTCCGCGAAATGCAACCGCGCTGGTCGAGGGAAGTGGCGCGCTTGATCGACGGGCGCGAAAAAGATTCCGGCCTTCTGCCAAAAGAACAATATGCCGGAGATATTTTTGAAGATGTTTACACGCTGAATTCAAACGCCAATGGCAGCAAAGGTCTGCGCGACATGGCGGCGGTTCTCGCAGACGTGGGTGAAACCAATGAAGCGAAACGAATTCTTGAAGCGGGCAATGCGTTGCGCAAAGCCACGCTCGCCGCCGTCGAAAAAAGTATTTTCACAAACGCAACTCCGCCGTTCATTCCGGTTGCGCTTTTCGGTTATGAAAAACCGTACGACCGCATCACCGACACGAAGCTCGGCAGTTATTGGAATGAAATGGCGCCTTACGTTTTGTGTTCCGATCTTTTCGGACTGAACTCCGAGCGCGAAACCCAGATGTTGAATTATCAATACGAGCATGGCGGCATTGGCATGGGCATGGTGCGCTTTCATCAACACTCCGGCTTGTTCGCGAACGAAGATGGGGTCGATGATCTCTATGGTTTGCGTCACACGGAAAAACTCTTGCAGCGCGATGAAGTGGACCGCGCGCTCGTGAGTTTTTACGGCAAGCTTGCCCACGGACTTACGCGCGACACATTTATCGGCGCGGAAGGAACGAGCTTGCGTCCGCTGGATGAATTCGGTCGCGCGATGTATCTCCCACCAAACAGCACCGCCAACGCATTTTTCCTTTGGACATTGCGCGGTTTACTCATGCAAGACATCGACTCGAACGACGATTGCGCGCCGGACACCTTGCGTCTGCTGTTCGCCACGCCGAAAAGTTGGTTGGAAGACGGCAAGCGCATCAAAGTCGAACGCGCTCCCACTGCATTTGGGGAGGTTTCGTTCAACGTCACTTCACATTTGAGCAATGGAGAAATCATCGCGGAAGTCCAACCGCCCTCGCGTAATCAGCCGAAACAAATGTTGTTGCGAATCCGCGTTCCGGACGGATGGAAAGTTATCTCAGCAACTTCCGGCAATGAAAAGTTTACGCCCGATGAAAAGGGAACGATTGATGTTTCACGATTGAAAGAGCGTTTCACGATGCGCTTCAAGGTGAAAAAGGGTTAATCATTTTTCCAATATTTGCCGCGTCAATGTCACGCGTTCCATTCGCGTAAAATTTTGAATCCAAACGCGTCGTTCAACGCAACTCATCAATTCCTTTTGACTCTTGTCCAGCCCGGCCAGGGTTCCGACATTTCCCGGGCAAACAACCTCAGCTCACCTCGCAGGGTGAGACGTTTCACCGAGGCGTCTCTATCCAATGTTTTGTTTTTTCAGAGGTCTCAGATATTGCGTTCAACCTAATTTTTCCTCAACCGATAAAATGTTTGCGCCGCCGTTATCGGGTTCGTGACCACATTGTTAGTGCCGATGACAGTTGATGCTGGCGCTACATTGATCCAATTGGTCGTGGTGAGGTTTGAGTTGCTCTCCAGGTTGAATCCGAGGGAAAAATTTGTCGCCCAACTCAATCGCACTGCATTCGTTGGCACGCGGTCAACGAAAAGCTGCGGCAATGAACCGGTGATTTGCGTCAGCACAACGTCATTTCCATCGCCACCGACGTAGCTGATGCGGAATTGCTCCGGGGCGACGAAGAAGACCGTGCCTTCCGGCAATGCGTTAAACGGGACGGAGACGGGATTGGCGCCGAGGTTGTTGACGATGACAAATTGGTTGCTGCGAGCGGAGGGAAAGTTTAACGAAACGTTCAACGAGACGCTGCTCAAATTGATATTGCCACTCGCCTTGACCTGATCGTAGCCGGAGCCGGGATTGATTCCGTTCAACTCGATGTCCAGGAACCCGCTGCCCGCGCCCAGTTTGTAGTGATTGCAGGTGAGAATGCCCGGACTGGTTCCGGGCGAAACCCTGGACGAACTGCCATTCATCTCAATGCTGCCAACCGTCCCAGAACCTCGCAGACGCGTGGTCCCGCCGAGATAAACATAGCTGTTGGGTTGGAATCCGTCGATTTGCATGATGCCGCCTTGGACGACTGTCTGGCCAAGATAGGTATTCGTCCCCGTGAGAATCATCGTGCCTGCGCCAGATTTCGTAAAACCAAGCCCTGCCCCACCGCTGATCGTGCCGGAAAAAATATTGGTGCCCGCCGCCAGATTTACGGAGCAACTATTTCCAGTGAGACTCACATTGCCGTTGCCCGTCAGTCCGCCCATCGTGTCGCTCACCGCAACAATCAACAACCCGGAACTGTTGATCGTCACCGGCGACGTGTCGGCGATTTGGTGTCCACCAATATTGTTCAAGACGTCCGCATTCGTTCCGCCAATTCCGTCGCCGATGACCAGCGGTCCGGGAATGGAAACGACCAACGGATTTTTCGCCAACTCCACCGTGCCGGCATTTACGAATGTCGTACCGCTGTAAGTGTTCGACTCGATGCCCGTAAATCGCAGCAATCCAGTTCCGTTTTTGATTAAGCCGCCCGCGCCGTGAATGCTCGCCCCGATTTGGAACAAATTCGTGCCCGCATTGATTTGCAGCGTGAGAGTGAAACCCGCATTGGTAATCGGCCCGTTGAATTGCAGCCGCGCGTTGCCGCTGTTGGTGAACGTCTGCGAAGTCACGAGCGTCATCGGCAGACCGAAGTTCGCGAATGAACTGGCGAAAGTCCCATGCACACCTTTGTTGATGAGAATGGCGTTGCCGACGATTGAATAGCTGTTGCTGCTGATGGTAATCGTGTTGAACAGCGTGCCCGCCGGAAAATCGTTCGTGTTGCTGACCTGCGCCGCGCCCGCCGGAAAAACCAAGTCGTCTCCTGCGACCGGCGCGACATTCGCACTCCAGTTCAGAGCGTTACTCCAGAAATTGTTATTCGTGCCCCCACCGTCCCACGTGCGAACCGTCGCGTGAGCCGCAAGCAAGCTAAAGAAAAAAGCGACGACGAAAAATTTTGTTTTCATAATTCTTTACAGAGAAAACGAGCTTTGGAGATTTCTGATTACTTTAGCGAGAGGCCAATTTCGGTCAACCTGAGAAAGGCGCATTTTTTATTTAGGGCGAACCAGCAATGCTTTGGAATTTAGAGGCTCCACAAAATGATTACTCCTTCAAATCATCGAAATAACTTTTCACCGCGCCTTGATACGCTTTCGGTACTTGATCCTGGTTGAGCGCACTTTGCGCTTCACTTTGCGCGGCGTTGACCGCTTCCTGATATTGCACCTTGCTCTGACCTTTGATGCTGACGCCTTTTAACGTGATGCTCGGCATCGGGCCACCGG
>JBDSLX010000271.1:0-4654 GCA_039916145.1 Verrucomicrobiota bacterium
TTCATCTCATTTACCTTTCGGATCCACCGGATTTTCGGAAAACCCTGGCTTGCGATTTTCGCGGCCTTTGACTTCCGTCAACGCGTCGCCAAAAACCGGGCGCTGCTGGGCCAGCAAATTTTCCAAACGTTTTTGTAATTCCGGGCGTTCTTTCAAAATCGATTTTTGCTCGCTGGCGTCCTGATTCAAATCATAAAGCGCTGCGGGAATCGGAACGGAAAACGAGAATTCGTCGCGACGATAAATGTCTTCGTTGTGGAGAATATTTTTTGCGCGAAACTTGTATTGTTTTTCACGAACAGCGTGCAGCTCCGTTCCGAAGTAATAATAAAAATGTGGCCACGGAGATTTCGCGTCGGGTTTTCCGGTGATGAGAGCGGTGGCATCTTTTCCATCAATTATTTTTTCCGGTTTGTGGTTGATTCCAGCCAACGCAGCAAACGTAGGAAGAAAATCCATTGTGGTGAGAATTTCATCACTGACGCGACCGGGATTTTTCACAACGCCCGGTCCCCACATGACACACGGCACGCGAAAGCCGCCTTCGTAGCTGGTGGTTTTTCCGTTTCGCAGCGGAAACGCAGAACCGCCGTTTTCGCCTTTTACAATCCACGGCCCGTTGTCCGACAAAAAAATCACGAGGGTTCGATTGTCTTGTTTGGTTTCTTTCAACGCCTTGACGATTTCGCCGACGCTCCAATCGATTTCTTCCACGGCATCGCCATAAAGTCCGCGCGGTGATTTACCGGCAAAACGTTTTCCGGGGGTCAGCGGTGTGTGCGGCATGTTGTGCGCGACGTAAAGAAAGAATGGCTGGTCTTTGTGGTCGCGAATGAATTGCGTCGCTTTTTTCGTGTAGGTTTCGGTCAATTCATCCATCACAGGCGGTTCCTTCAACCGATTGGTTTGGCTCATAAAATAAAATGGCTTCATGTCGTTGCTGTAAGGAACGCCGAAGTAATAATCGAAGCCCTGGCGAATCGGGTTGAATTCAGGAGCGTCGCCGAGATGCCATTTGCCGATGATGCCGGAAAAATATCCGGCGGGTTTCAAAACTTCCGGGATGATTGTCTCCTCGGGGTTCAAACCAAGTTTCGATCCAGAATGAATGACTTTCACAAAAGATTTGGTGACGACATCGCCGAAGCCCGGTTGATTGACGAGTTCATCACCCAGACCGATGCGCGCGGGATAACAACCGGTGAGAAGCGCGGCGCGGCTCGGTGTGCAAACGGAAGCGCCAACATAAAAGCTGGTGAATCGAACGCCTTCCTTCGCCATGCGATCAAGGTTCGGCGTTCTAATCAACGGACTGCCGAAGCAACCCAAATCGTTGTATCCAAGGTCGTCCGCAAGAAGGACGATGAAGTTGGGTTTGGATTCAGCGGCAATTGAAACAGATGGCGATAAAACCATCAGCGCAACGGCGGCCAGAAACGTAAACTTTATTATACGCATGAAAAATTTATAGATTCCGGAGCGCGGGCTTCAGCCCGCTTCGCCTCGATAAAAACCAACAGGCTCGTCGAGTCGTTGGCATTTTTTAAGCCGAAGCGGCGTGAACGCCTCGCTCCTCGAAAAACTCAATCGCGCTCTTTATTTCTTCGCGGCTGGTTTTCCACGCCATGTTCCGAGCGGCAAAACATTTGCGCGCGCGGCCCACACATCCCACTGGGCAGACATTTCTTTGACGCGCTTTGGATCTTTCGCCGCGAGATTGTGCATTTCGGTGCGATCCTTTTCCATGTCGTAAAGTTCCCAAGGTTCATTTTCTTTGGCGACCAGTTTCCATTTTCCGTCGCGAACCGCGCGATTGGCTTCATGCTCCCAGAATATTGGACTCTTGCGACGCACGTCTTTCCCCTCAAATGCGGGTAATAAACTGACGCCTTCCATCGGCTTGATTTTTTCGCCGTTCAATTCGGTAGGATATTTTGCTCCGGAAACATCAACACATGTTGCCATGATGTCGATGAGATGTCCCGGCTGAGATTGCAATTTCCCATCGCGACGATTTGAAATTCCTTTGGGCCAATGCACGATCAACGGCGTGCTGATTCCGCCTTCGTGAACCCAATGTTTATATTCGCGAAAGGGCGTGTTCGAAACATTTGCCCAACCTTTGCCATACGCGACATAAGTATCCTCGGGGCCGGGCATCACGCCGGGACCGCGACGCAACCATCGACCGTCGCGCGTCTGCATCGGTGGCCAGATTTTCGGTTGAAGCTCATTTTTTCCCATCGGTTTCGGAATCGTTGTGGGTTGATCTTTCGGCACATTTCGCCCCATGTCTTCGGCACAACCGCCGTTGTCCTGAAGGAAAAAAATCAGCGTGTTGTCCAGTTGCCCGTCTTTCTCCAACTGAGCGACAATTCTGCTGATTCCCTGATCCATGTTGTCAATCATCGCCGCATAAACTTCCATGCAACGCGCCTCCCATTTTTTATCTTCAACTTTCTCCCAATCGACAGCTTGCGGAGACGGCTTCCACTTTGCGTCAATCAAACCGAGTTTTTTCATTTTCTCCAAACGCGCTTTGCGTTGTGGCTCGTAGCCGCTATCGAATTTTCCTTTGTATTTGGCGATGTCCTTTTCAAGCGCGTGCATCGGCCAATGCGCGGCGGTGTAAGCCAGATACATGAAGAATGGTTTGTCAGGAGATTCCTGTCCGTGTTGTTGAATGAAACGAACCGCGTTATCGCTCAGCGCATCCGTGTAATAAAATTTCTCGGGTCTGTATTCAGGATCATTTTCCGGCGTGATGTAAGTGTTCTGTCGGCAAAGAGAAGTCGGATCATAAAAACTGCCGCCGCCGTTAATTGTCCCGTAATATTTTTCAAAGCCGCGTTGCAATGGCCAATTCGCTTTGTCGCTATCGGGATTCAAAAACCGTGTGACGTGCCATTTGCCGCACATGTAAGTGCGATAACCATCCGCTTTCAAAACTTCAGCAATCGTCGCGCAGCTTCGATTTAGATTTCCGCGATAACCATTATGCTCGCGGTTTTCCATCATGTGGCCAATGCCCGCTTGATGCGGATAAAGTCCCGTTAGCAAGGAAGCGCGCGTCGGACAACAACGACCCATATTGTAAAACTGCGTGAAACGAACTCCACCTTTCGCGAGCTTGTCGAGATTGGGCGTTTCAATTCCGCTGCCATAACAGCCAAGGTCAGAAAACCCCATGTCATCGGACATGATGAGCAAGATGTTCGGGCGCTCCGCAGCATTCGCAAAACCCGCGACAGACAAAAGCACCACGCCAAAAATAAATTTCAGCCAATTGATAGAAAGATTCATTTTCCGCATTCGTGATTGTTTCATTTTTCGTTTTTCTTTTCCGGCGTCAAGTCAGCGCCCGTTTTGTTGTCGTTCTGTTGTTTGCGCCAGGCGACGAGTTGCTTGCTCAAATCATTTTTGATGTCCGAGTATTTTGGATCGTTCGCCAAATTTTGAACTTCATGAGGATCAAGCAACACGTCGTAAAGCTCTTCGCGCGGGCGCCAATGATACCGTTTCAAAATATCAGCCGCGCGTGGGTCGCTCTTTGCCTTCTCTACCCACGAATCCCAATACTCCCGTCCGCCGTCATGGTCTTTCGCTTTGTCCATGTGCGTCACGTATTCGTTTTCGGGTGAAAGATTGAAAATATATTTGTAACGTGCTGTGCGAATTCCACGCATCGGTGAAATGTTCATCTGGAAACCGTCCTGCGAATGCGTGGCAAAAATCACGTCGCGATGTTTGTTTGATTTTCCTTCGAGGACATCGAGAAAACTTTTCCCATCGAGATCCGAAGACGCTTTGCCGCCACTGATTTGAATTAACGTGGGCAAAACATCCGCGAGCGAAATCATCGCCTCGGTTGAAGTTACGGGTTGAATTTTCCCCGGCCAACGCACGATGAACGGCACATGAATGCCTTGATCGTAAAGTCCCCATTTCGCGAATGGCCACTGCGCGCCTTGATCAGCGGTGTAAACAAAAACCGTGTTCGTCGCGAAACCATTTTTCTCTACGCTCGCCAAAACACGACCGAGATTCGCATCCATTTTTGTAATATCGGTGTAGTAGCGCGCGCGGGATTTGCGAAGTTCTGGCGTATCGATGTGATTTGGCGGAATCGCAATTGTCGTCGAATCATAAGTCGCTTTCTCCGGCCAGATCACATGCGGGCTGTGGTCGCAAACAACGAGGCAAAACGGTTCCTTTTTTGAAACTTTGCCAAGCCACTCCTCAATTGCCGCGACATTCAAGTCGATGCGCAGCATCTGGTTCGTTTCATAACCCAGTTCAGGAGTTTCAGAATTTTCCACGCGCTCAAATGGGAACACGGACTTCGGGCCAAAATGCGTTTTGCCAGCTTGTGCGACGCGATAGCCAAGTTCCTTCAAATGATGCGGCAGCGAGCGGACGTCATCGCGGCATTGCGATTGTCCGGCCAGATTATTTGCGTGCGCGCCATTACGAAACGGCATCAAACCGGTCAACAGAACAGCGCGTGACGGCATGCAAGTTGGCGAACCGGCAAAAGCCTTTCGGAAAAGCAGGCCTTCGCGCGCAAGTCTATCGATGTTCGGCGTGCGAACTTCGTGCGAACCGTACGCGCCGCAATCCATCGCGGTGTGATCATCGGAAATGAAGAGAACGA
>JBDSLX010000272.1:0-12115 GCA_039916145.1 Verrucomicrobiota bacterium
TCGCGATATTTCCAGAACAACGGCCAGATTTGTTCGAGATCGCTGGCCGGCATTTTTAACGAGGCAAGTTGGTCGGCGCGGAAGAAGCCAAATTTGCCTTCGCGATGGACGGGTGGCAATTCTTTGAGCCGCGTTTTAATTTCAAAAAGAAAAATCAGCCAGTGCGCCTGACCTTGATAGCCGTGTTCGCTGACCACACCAAACAAATGCAAATCGGACGGCTGAATTTTCAAACCGATTTCTTCCCCGGCTTCGCGACAGGCGCAAGCGTAAGGAGACTCGCCGATTTCCATTATTAATTTTCCGCCGGGCGGACTCCAGCAGCCGCAGTTCGGTTCTTGCGTGCGTTCGAGCAAAAGAATTTCATCGCGTTCGTTGAAAGAGTAAAGCAGCGTCGCGACTTTATACGGCAAAGACATGGCGGGAAATTTCGAGCGGCGAATTGCGAGTGTCGAGTGAAGAAACAGAATTGAAACCGCTAATCTCCCATTTGCGGAGCGCCGGTTTGCAATCGGCTTTGAGTCTATGCGCAGGAATTAAGCCGGTTGCAACCCGGCGCTCCGTAGATCGAGACTCACATGAAAGGATTCATTGCGACAGGTTCTGCGGCTGAAACGCGCGGGAGAAAACGCGGCGCGGAAAAAATATAAAACCACGTGACCACAAAATGCAGGCTGAAGAAAAACATAAACCGAATCAAGTCGAACGCCTGCAATCCGTAGAGAACTATGGCGAGGCACATCAGAAGCGCGCCCATCATTTGCGCGGCGCAAGCCAGACGCCAGCTTCCGCGCCAGGATAATTCGCGGTCGGTGAAATAGGCAATCAACTTTGCCATCGGCGCGTAGATGAGAGCGAGCATCGACCAACTCAGCCAAACTCCAACGAAGGTGAGCGCGCCGCACATTGCCAAAATCACGGGTTGCCTCGCGCCCCACCACGGTTCAGAAGTCGAGCGGCCAATCGAAATTGTTTCCTTCGGATAATCAAAAATCCCGCAGCCCAACACCGAACAAATCTGAAAATAGTTTTTGCGCAACTCCACTTGCAAATCGGCGACGCGTCCACTTTCGCCGGTTTCTTCCAAATCAATGATGATGGAAAGAAATTTTTTCTCGGTCAGCACTTGAGATGCAACGTTGGTAAGTTGTCCCTGTTTAAGTGTTGTTTCGTCTGGTAAATTTTGGATCGCTTCCAAAATGGACGGGGAATAGTTCGCGTTAAGGAACCAGACGAGAACTGTAGCAGCAACGAAGGCGACGATAAATTGCAGAACCACCACTCTCGCGAGCGGCGCGTGGACGAAGGCGGCGACGCCAAGTGGCGTAAACGGTTGCCATGCGTTGGCGAGCCGGGTTTCTGGCGCTAAAATTTCCGCAGCGCGTTTTTCTTCAGAAGCATCGTCCATCGGTTTTCAAAAGTTGTCATTTAAACACGCGGTTCGCGACAGCAAATTCCACAGGGTGAAACCGTTTGGAGTTCCGCCTTCAGGCGGGCAGCACATTGTTTCCACCGAAACCGCCTGAAGGCGGAACTCCCACAAAGACAGAATCAAGCTGCGGGTGGATTTTGCGCTGGAACGCCCGGCGGCTGAACAACTGCCACGGACAACGGAAAACGAAGTTTCATCACGTCATCAACCAGAACCTCGATGTAGTAAGTGCCGGGAAATTCAAATTGCACCTGACCAAAGACAGTGACGTTGGTCGCGTGGAGCGCGGCATCTTCCAAAGCAAATTTCACTTCGCTTTTGCGCAGCACGGTGGTTTGGTCGGGCGCGATCAAACGAACGCTCTCGAGGAATTGCCCCAGACCCGCCGTCCAGCGATTGAAAAAACAAATTTTCGCGGCGGAGACGGGAAGTTGCGGCACGCGAATAAAATTGATGACGCCGATGATGATAAAATTTCCATTGGCTTCCTGACGGACATCTTCGCAGATCAAGGCGCATTGGAGGTCGGGCAAAATTCGTGAGGCTTGCATGGCAGTTGTAGGTTTTGAATTTTAAGTTGTGAGTTTTTCGGCGGCGCGAACGGTGTTTTGTAAAAGCATGGCGATGGTCATCGGGCCAACGCCGCCGGGGTTCGGCGTAATTTTTCCGGCAATTGGTTGGACGCGCGCAAAATCAACGTCACCGACTAATCGCGAGCCGCCTTTTGCTGAAGCGTCGTTGACGCGATTTACTCCGACGTCGATGATGGACGCGCCGGGCTTCACCATGTCTGCTTTCAAAAATTCCGCGACGCCAATTGCGGCGACGATAATGTCAGCACGACGACAATGCACGGCGGTGTCGCGTGTTTGCGAATGGCAAATCGTGACGGTTGCGTTCGCCGCTTTTCCTTTTTGCATGAGAATTGCCGCCATCGGTTTGCCGACAATATTTCCGCGACCGAGCACAACAACTTCCGCGCCTGAAACGTTTATTTGCGAACGGATGAGCAGTTGATGAACACCGGCGGGGGTGCAAGGAAGAAATCCAGTTTGATCGCCGAGCATTAATTTGCCGACGTTCACGGGATGAAATCCATCGACATCTTTGTCCGGCAAAACGGTGGAATAAATTTTTGTCTCGCTGATGTGTTTGGGCAAAGGCGCTTGAACAAGAATGCCGTGAACTTTTGCGTCAGCGTTGAGTCGATTTAAAATCGCCACTAATTCGTCTTCCGAAGTAGCTTCCGGCAAGACGCGCGTTTCCGACAAAATGCCAACCCGCGCGCTCGTCCGCTCTTTCATCCCGACATAAACTTTGGAGGCAGGATCATCTCCCACGCGGACAAAAACTAATTTCGGTTCGACGCCGCGCGATTTGAGGGCGGCGACACGCTGCGAAGTTTCTGCGTGAATCTGTTCTGCAATGGCGCGGCCGTCGATCAGATTGTCCACGATCTTAGCGCTGTTCGAGCGATTCGATTTCGATGACGGGAGTATTGGGCCAGCGTTTATCAATCGACTCCTCGCCGGTGACGGCGACCTTTATGCCGATGTAGGATTTCAAAGTGAAGTTCGGTTCCGGGCTGTAGAGATAATTGATTATTTTTTTTGTGTCAGCACTTTCCAACTCATAATACGAAGGCGTCTGGACATTGTAAGAACGGCGAATGATTCCTTCGCGCGTGACGATTCGTTTTGGCAACGGCTCTTCCACGACGGGCGGTGGAGTGACCACTGGGGGCGCGACTTCGGGCGTCACGGGAGCGGCGGGTTCAACAGGCGGTGGAGTTGGTGTCGCGACATCCGGTGGAACAGCGACGACTTCCGGCGCAGGGTCAGGAGTTACTGGCGCGGTTGGGGAAGTCCGCTCGATCAAATCCGCAGCGACAAAAGCGTATGTGTCCGCCGGCGTTTCGATTTCAATCCAATCGTTTACTGTCCGAATTTCTTTAACCACATCGCCTTTTTTTAAAGTGCCAACAACACTGAAATTTTCACCGGGACCGGCGCGCACTTGCAATTTTTTTGGCGCAACCGTTTTGGCAGTGGGGTCCACGAAACTTGCGTTAACCCAAACCGGCGTATTCGTTGGCATCGCAATTTTGAACCACCGGGCCGGCTCATCCTTCTTGGTTTTGGCGAGAGTGATTTCTTCGAGCAGCGTGACCGATTCGCCTTTCTTCAATTTGGTGATGACTTCGCCGATGAACGCAGGTTTGCCGCGCACATTAGCCGCATCTCGTTTGACGATGGCGGCTTCGGCTGGAGTAATTTCAACGAGCGTCGCAGATGTTTTCGTAGCGGTTTCTTTTTTTGGAGTCTTGGCTTTCTTCGCCGCAGGTTTGGCTTTGGATTCCGTTTTTTCAGGAGGCGCAATTTCTGGTGCGGCGGGGATTACGGGCACAGCCGGAACCGGAACGGCGGGCGCGGGCGCGTTGGTTTGAGCTGCGAGCGAAAATGCCAAAGAAAGTGTCAGCGCTAATGTCAGGCCTTGTATCGTTTTCATAACTTTGAAAGTAGAGATTTAATCTCGGATTCTGTCAACGCTCGCCATTTTCCTTCTGGCAATTCGCCGAGTTTAATTGGACCAATTTTTATTCGTTGTAATCGGACAACCGTTAAGCCTTGCGATTCAAACATTCTTCGGACTTCGCGATTTTTTCCTTCGCTCATTTCCAGTTCGATGACGCTTTTGGAGTTGCTCGCCGAAAGCAGCCGCGCTCTTTCCGCCTTCAATGTTTCGCCGCCATCCAGAATTCCATGTGTCAACTTTCGCAGCACTTCCGTCCCGGCTTTTCCTTCGACTGTCGCCAGGTAAGTTTTGCGAACGCCGTAGCGCGGATGAGTCAGCCGTAAACAAAACTCGCCGTCATTCGTCAGGAAAATCAGCCCTTCACTTTCGTAATCCAGCCGGCCCACTGAGTAAAGGTTGTTCCATTCTCGCGGCAGCAAATCGCCGACGAGCCGACGGGGCGAACCTTCTTCGCGGGCGCAGAGAAATTTTCTCGGCTTGTTGAGCGCGACGTAAATTTTCCGTTTCGGTTTGACGCGTCGTCCATCGACTTCAACGCGGTCGTGGTCGGGATCAACTTTCGTTCCGAGTTGGCGGACTTCCTTGCCATTGACGCTGACTTGCCCGTCCAAAATAATTTTCTCGCTGGCTCTGCGCGAAGCGATTCCGGCATCCGCGAGAAATTTTTGCAAACGAACCATGATGAGAAACGCGGAATTCGGAACGGGGAACGCGGAATGAAGTAAATACCCGGCGCATTAAAATTCCGCGTTCGGCGTTCCGAGTTCCCCGTTCCGCGTTGATTATGCGTCAGGTTTCGTCTTGCGTAAACCAGTGACGCGCTCGCCATCTTTCCACTGGCCGCGTTTCTTCAAAATTTCGACGCGCTCAAATCGTTTGAGCACATTACGTTTGCCGCCCAAAGTGCTGGCGGCGCGGAGACTGCGATGCTGTGACATAAATTTCCTGTTGTGACCGATCCTTTTTTGGAAACGGGGCTGTTTATGTAACACGGAGAAAATCAAAAGCAAACCGTTAATTTCCCCGAGCGTGGTCGCGTGCGGGACGGAATCTTGAATGGTTTTGCAGCAAGTGTTAGCCAAGGCGAGCTTTCACGCATCAGACCTTTGAGTGCTCAACACGAATATAGCGAATGAACGGCTTTTTTATGGAGAAACCCTCAGGCGAAAATAACGCTGGGTTTGATTGGTGGTAGTAGCGAAGTATTCGAACGTCCCGTTCGTACTGAAGATATTTGTCAACTCGCTCCAACCCACAAGATTGGTGCTGGATTCGATAATAAAATTTCCGGGATCGCCGCTGCCTTGTAATCGCACGCGCGTGTCGGGGAGTAAACTTATGGAAGTAAATTTCACCGGTGCGCGACCCGGCGTCACGGCTGCCCATGAGCCATCGATCCGCAACTCGTCCCACTGCATGGCGGCGGGAACACTCGTCGCGGTATTCTGGCGGATGTTGAATCGATCAATCGTAAAGCCGTCCGTACCGGTGGTCGCAGAAATGAAACCATTCGTCGGTGCCGACGCCGATCCGAACGTGGATGAACTCGGGTTGATCCAAAGAGAAACCGCGTTGGGCGAGACGTTGAAATCATATTTGCCGACGAGGAAAATGGTTTCATTCGTGTGATATTCGGTCGTGTCGAAAGTCGCCGTGACTAAGGTGCCCCCTTTTTGCACTCCAATGACGTAAGCTGAAGGGGAATTGCTTTTAATCATAACCGCGAGCCGAAAGTTGCTGGTTGCGTTGGTGTCGGTCAATGCGCCGATCTGCGAAGCTGTCCCCGTCCAGCCGCCCGTCCCATATCCCAGATCATTAATCCGGAACAGCGCCGAAAAATAAAGTGTGCCGCTGTTGATGTTGGTTCCGAACAACCGCCTGACGCCCAGACCCGCGCCGCCGTTGGTGACGCTGTTGCCGACGGATGCCACGAGGCTGCCGTAGGAAAGACTGCCACTGGCCACGTTGAGATCGTTGGCTCCGCTTCCACCAAAGGCCCAATTCGCCGGGGTGTTACTGCTGACCGAATTGCCAATGTTCGTGTAATCAAATGGTTCATAGAAAAACGGGGGGCGAGGAGGCAGATTGGAAACGACCGTCAAAATTGCAGGCGCGCTCGTTACGCTGCTAAAACTGTTGCTGACGATCAGGGTGTAAGCGCCCGCGTCTCCGTTCTGCACGTTCATTCTGGTGTAACTGTTCGTCGTCGCGCCCGAAATGTTCACGCCGTTGAATTGCCAGCGATAACTCAGCGGCGCACCCCCGGCCGCTCGCGCTGAGAAACTCGCAGCGGTTCCAATCATCACGGTCTGACTCGCCGGTTGGCTTGTGATTACCGGCGGTCCGGTCAACTGCGCGCCGATAAACGGAGCGCCATCCGAAAATTTAAACAAGGCCGCGTCGCCGCCGTTTAAATTTAAAACCAGTTGCCGGAAACCATTGGTGAGCGGCAACGACTGTACTTCCACCAACCCCGTCAAGGGGTTCAACATTTCCAACGCCGTCAAATTGGTGGCAAAGTTGAGTTTGATTTCCTGTAAACATTCCGGTGCGGTTCCCGTCAAATCGCTTAAGCCGTTGACGACCATCATGTAAATTTCATTCGTGTAATCCGGCCCATCGAAACTTTCGTCGAGCGGCCTGAACCACGACACAATCACGTTGCCAGGCTGGCCGTTGTTTTTCGTGCCTTTGTTCGTGATGACCCAATTGTTCGTAAGATAGGGATCGTGGCGTTGATACGCCCAATCGGTGGTGACATCGCCGCCGCCGGGGCCAGCGTAGAAGCCAATGGGAAACGGATTGAGCGCGCCGCTGGAATTTCTGCCGAGGATGAACATCATGCCAGTGGTGCGCAGATCAGGAAAAGAGACGTCCGCCACGGGCTTCAAACGAACCAGCGCTTTGCCGAAATTCCGGGCACGCAACGCGCAATTGGCTTTCTCGTAATAAAGCGCGTTCGGCGCATTGTCTCCGCCGTTCACATTGGTAAAAAGCGACGACGAACCGCCGTTGTAAGTGAAGTCCATCAGCGTTTTGCAATTGAACGCGAGCGCGGCGAAATGTTGCAGGCGCAATTCCGAAGGCGACGGCGCGCTCACGTTTTCCGCTCCAGAACTATAGGTTTGCAGATAAGTCGCCAGCGGAATGTTCGCCCCCATCGCGTGCTGGCGGTAACGGCGCATATCGCCGTACCAGTTGACGAGCGTCTCATATTTATTGCCCAAACCATCCAGACGAAAGGGATACGCATCGAAGGAAAGCATGTCGGGTTGAGCGCGCGTGACAAAGTCGCCGAGCTGCGCGTCGCCCACTTGCCCGCCGTAATTGTTGTGAAACAGAATTGTGTTTGGCCAATTCGCGCGGACGGCGTTGAACCAATCGACCAGGCGTGTGCGCGTGGCGTCGTTGTTGAGTTCCCATTCGTCGCCGAGTTGAATCATCAGGAGTTGGCTCAAATAAGCCTCTTCACCCGTGCGCGGCGGCATTTCTGTTTCATCGCGCGACCAGCGCGCCCACGGAAAGCCGGGCGCTGTTCCCATGGCTGATGGAGTGGAATCCCAAATCCAATTCATCGCCGTGTAATTGGCGTTGCTGTAAGTGTTCAAATGGAATGGATCGAAATTGAAAATCATTCCTTGAACCTGGAAGCCGCGATCAATGAGAATTTGATGCCCCTTGCTGGTTTGGGCGCGGCTGGTGAGTGACGGCGCCCATGCGAGCAGGCAAAGCGCTAAACAAAATCGTTGGATAAACACAGAACAGCATAATACGCGGAGTAAAGTTCAACAAGAAAATAGGATGGTTTATTGATTGGAAAAGGTTCACCGCTTCGCGCGAGTTATTGCCATCGACGCAATAAATTTGCGCGATGTAATCCACCGTCAAAATTGTTTCGAATCTTTAAAAGCGGGCGATGGTTCGACTTTGTTCCAAAGCTTGACCGCTTTCAAACGGTTCGGCACAACTGACCGCATGGACAATGTGAAGGCGGGAATACGAGTGACGAATCGGCTCGCTTTTGGGCTTGCGGCGATGGCAGTGGTTGCGTTGCTCTATTTTTTTGCGCCGGATCAAAGTGTTTTTTATCCGCGCTGTCTCTTTCACTCTTTGACCGGCATGAATTGTCCCTTTTGCGGTGGCTTGCGTGCCACTCACCAATTGCTCCACGGGAATTTTGAAGCTGCCTTCGCTTTGAACCCACTCTTCATTCTCGCACTCCCGTTGTTTTTCATTTTCGTTTCTGTTTCCAAAATTGTTCCCGCTACAACCGGAAAAAAATTGTTCAATTTCGTTTCATCGCGGTTTTCCATCTGGCTGTTCGTCGTCGTGATTATAATTTTTGCAGTGCTAAGAAATACGCCTGCATTTTCGTGGATGGCTCCGTGAACCCGGCTTTTTAAAAATTAACTCATAAAATTATGTATAAAATCATAGGAGCAGACCAAAAAGAATATGGGCCAATCTCGGCTGAGCAATTACGTCAATGGATTGCGCAAGGTCGGGCCAACGCCAGCACCATGGCGCAACCCGAAGGCAGCGCCGAATGGAAACCGCTGAATGCGCTTCCAGAATTTGCCGCCAGCTTTATCCGAAATGTGCCGCCTTCAACTCCGCCGATCGTAAGCGCGGTTGACGCCGAAAAACTCGCCAATGAAATTCTAGCCCGCGATTACAACCTGGACATCGGCCGTTGTTTGGAGCGGGCCTGGACGCTCCTCAAAGCGGATTTCTGGCCAATCATTGGTGTTAGTGCTTTGCTGTTGTTGGTCATTGGCGCATCAAACGCAGCCTACATCGGGTTGGTTTTAAACGGACCACTCTTAGGCGGGCTTTATTGGTATTATTTTAAAAAAATTCGAGGGGAACGCGCTGAGGTCAGTGATGCCTTTGCCGGATTTACACTCGCTTTTTTGCAACTTTTTCTAGGCAGCCTGGTTTCATCACTGCTGATGGGAGTTGGTTTTATTTTTTGTATTTTGCCGGGAATCTATCTGGCAATTGCCTGGCAGTTCACCTTGCCGCTGGTAATCGACAAACGAATTGATTTCTGGCCCGCAATGGAACTGAGTCGCAAAGTAATCAGCAAACATTGGTGGAGCTTTCTCGGATTTGCCATCGTCATGGGCTTGGTGAACGTTATCGGCGTTCTCGCCTGTTGTGTCGGTGTGTTTGTGACCGCGCCGCTCACGATGATCGCACTCTTATATGCTTATGAAGATATTTTCCGCGCTCCAGTCGCGACGCCCGCTCCGACGGTCTGAACTCTTGACTTGCGTGGTGATCAATCAATTCGCAACGCCGGGCTTGGGTTCGTTGATCGCGCGCCGTTTTGTGGCGGGAAGCGGCCAACTTTTTTTGGCGCTGGTCGGATTTTTTCTCTTCATTGGTTGGTGGATTCAAAAAATGCGCGTGTTTTATGGGCAAATGTTCGGAACCGATTTGCCGGCCGACGCCGGAACACAGTTAGGCAAATGGGGCATCACCATTTTCACTCTGGCTTGGGTTTGGTCGCTCGTGACCAGCATTCAAATTATGCGAACCCTCCCCAAGGATTTCATTCCTCATCTTCCACCGAAAATTTCCGAAAAGCAGTTGTAGCCGCCGACGTGAGGAGGCGGATTGGTGGTCTTTTCCACCCGAAAGCCGCCTCCTCACGTCGGCGGCTACGTTGGAGCAAACATTTCCGGAATGACCAAATGCAATTCCTGTGGCAAATAGACGAGGCTCGATGAACATTGACGCTCCAGAAAAAGCAATTCTACAACTCCAGAAGTTGTTTAAAGAAAAATTCGCCTACACGCCGACGCATGTTGTTAATGCACCGGGACGATTGGAACTGCTCGGCAATCACACCGACTACAATCAAGGCCTCGTCATGGCGCTGGCGGTGGACAAATACGTTTTCATCGCCTCATCTCCGCGCACCGACGGTTATGTCGAACTCGTTTCATCGGCGTTTCCAGAGCGCGAAAAATTTTCCTTGAGCGAATTCCAGAAGAACCCAAAAAATCCGTGGGCGAATTATGTCAAAGGCGTTTTGGATCAATTGCGAAAACAAGGATTACATTTCGGCGGTTTCAATGCGGCGATTTATGGAACGGTTCCGATTGGCGCAGGCATGAGTAGTTCCGCTGCACTGGAGGTCGCAACGGCACTGACGGTTCGCCAACTTTTTCCTTATTCAATTACCGAGACCGGTTCGACCGTTCCGCCGAAACGAGATCGCAAAGGTGAACTTCGCCAACTGCGCCTCGATGAAAAACTGAATCTCGCCAAACTTTGCCAGCGCGCCGAAAACCAATACGTCGGCGTGCAGAGCGGCATTCTCGACCAGATTTCATCGCTGTTCGGAAAACAATTTCATGCGATGGAAATCGATTGCCAGCGATTGAGCGTCGATCACGTGCCGATGATTGGAGACATCGCGATCCTGATCTGCAACTCCGGCGTGAAACATTCGCTCGTCGGCGGCGAATACAATGAGCTTCGTCAGATGTGCGAAAACGCCGCGAAAAAAATCGGAGTCAAAGCTTTGCGCGCGGTCGATTTAAAAATGTTATCCGCAAATAAATCGAAACTGACGGAACGCGAATATCAATGCGCCTATCACGTCGTTGGCGAAATTCAACGCGTGATTTTTGGCGCAAAGGCATTGCGCGAAGATGACTTTGAGCAGTTCGGCCAATACATGTTTCAAAGCCACGAAAGTTCGCGCGATTTTTTCAAAAACAGCACGCCTGAACTCGATTTGCTCGTGGAGTTGGCTCGCCAACATACTGCCGCTCTCGGCGCACGGCTGACCGGCGGTGGTTTTGGCGGAGCGACGATTAACTTAATCGAACGCGACGCCATCGACGATTTCAGCAAATACATGTCTGTCGAATACAAAAAAAAATCCGGCCACAAAATGACTCCGTTGCTCTGCCAGATTGTGGATGGGGCAGCTTAACGCAAATTTCTTTTCCGCTTGAGCGATTTCCTGATTCAATCTCACGATGAAAATTTTGGTCATCGGTTCCGGTGGACGCGAACACGCGCTGGTTTGGAAACTGGCGCAGTCGCCGCACGTCACCGAAATATGGTGCGCGCCGGGCAACGCGGGCATTGAACAAGAACTTCTGCGAAACGGAAAACCGGTTTTGTGCGTCAACATCGCGGCTGACGATTTGGAAACGTTGCTCGCCTGCGCACAGCTCAACAAAATCGATTTAACCGTCGTTGGCCCGGACAACACGCTCGCGCTCGGAGTCGTCGATCTGTTTCAAAAAAATGATTTGCGAATCTGGGGGCCGAACCAAAAGGCGGCGCAATTTGAATCATCGAAAGTTTTCGCGCAAAAATTCATGGAGAAATATGGGATTCCAACCGCGCGCTCTGGAACTTTTGTGAATCCGAAACATGCGAAGAATTTTGCGATTTCACTCGGCGGACGTTGCGCGGTGAAAGCCGATGGTCTGGCTCTCGGAAAAGGCGTGATTGTTTGCGGCGAAATTGCGGAAGCGAATCGCGCCATTGACGAAATTCTCGTGAGCAAAGCGTTTGGCAAAGCGGGCGCGACGATTGTTATTCAGGAATTTTTGGAAGGAACGGAAATTTCGCTGCACGCGCTTTGCGACGGAAAAACCGCGAAACTTTTTCCGACCTCGCAGGATCATAAACGTATTTTCGACGGCGACAAAGGTCTGAACACTGGCGGCATGGGAACCTATTCGCCAACGCCGTTTTTGTCGGACGCCGAATTGAAAGAAGTGGGCGCAAAAATTTTGGAGCCGTGGCTGCGCGGTTGTGTGGAAGAAGGAATTGATTTTCGCGGCATCCTTTATCCCGGCGTGATGTTGACGAAGGACGGCCCGAAAGTTTTGGAATTCAACGCGCGTTTCGGCGACCCGGAAACCCAGGTTTATCTGACGCGCTTGGAAAACGATTTAGTCGAACTGCTGGAAGCAAGCGTCGATGGAAAATTAGGGAAGACGGAATTGAAATGGAAACCGGGCGCGGCGGTTTGCGTCGTGATGGCGAGCGGCGGTTATCCGGGAAATTATGCGAAGGGAAAACCGATTTCCGGTTTGGACGCTGCGAACGCCCTGCCGCAGACGAAAGTTTTCCATGCGGGAACCGCGTTGAAAGACGGACTGATCGTCACCA
>JBDSLX010000273.1:0-7661 GCA_039916145.1 Verrucomicrobiota bacterium
GATATTCCTGCGCGTGTTTGCAGATGTAATTGATCAAACCGTCCAACGTGTCGTTCGAGGGATTGACCGTCCAAACGATTTCATCCAACGCATGAGAAGTTTCGCGCGCGGTCTGCGAAATCTGTCGCGCGTGGGCCTCGACTTCGCCGGGCGAATCCTTGTCGCTCTCCACCATTTCGCCGAGCAACGAAACCTGCGTGAGGCTTGCGCCAAGTTGATCGTGAATATCTCGCGCGATTCGAGCGCGTTCTTTTTCCAACGCCTGTTGTTGCCGCAACCCTTCGAGTTGTCGTTGCAATTTTTGTGTGGAAATAAAATGAACAATGGCAACGATCAGTCCCAACAGAAGAATCGCCATCGCGACGATGAACCACCAGGTTCGCCAGAACGGGGGCAACACTGTCACTGCGAGAGCGCTGCCGGTTTGATTCCAGACGCCGTCTTCATTGCACGCGGTGACTTGAAAACGATATTCACCCGGAGGCAATTTCGTGTAGCTGGCGACGCGCCGGTTTCCCACGTTGATCCAGTCTTTTTCGTGTCCTTCCAGCCGATATTTAAAACGGGCGCGCGTCGGATTGGCGAGGCTGAGACTGGTGTATTGAATATCCAAATGCTCTTTGCCCGGAGGAACGATGATCGCGTCCAAGATTCTCCCGTGAATGCCGTTTGTGTTTTGCTCCTGTCCCTCGATCTTCACTGATTCGATGATTACGGGCGGCGGATTCGGGTTCGACCGAACTTCCGCAGGATTCACCGACGCCAAACCGGCAATGGTTGGAAACCAAAGATTACCATCAAGGGTACGGCAGGCGGCGGGTTGCGAACCCAAAGTGCATTCGCTCGCGGGCAATCCGTCGCGTTTTCCGAAACCGCGACACGGAATAAAATCCGCCGCGCCGAGCGCAAAATCGTTCAACGCCTTTTTGGAAACGCGCATCAATCCGGTGTTCGATCCAATCCACAGAAAACCCAATCCATCTTCGATGATGTAATCAATGCCGTTACTGATCAGCCCGTCGAGCGCGGTGTAATGCGTCCATTTGCCATTTTGAAATCGAACCAGCCCGCTGCTGAAAGTTCCAACCCACAAAACTCCTTCGCCATCCTCGAAGAGCGAAGAAATATTGTCGCTGGGAAATCCGTTCGTCTGTTGAAACGAAGTGAACTTCCCATCGCGCAAACAATTCAATCCACCGCGCTCGGTTCCAATCCAGAGATTTCCCTCTGCATCGTCGGCAATGGCGCGAATAAGATTCGACGATAATTTTTCGCGCGTCGTGAAAAGTTTCGGCTCGGCTTCGTTCCAACGCACCAGGCCATTTTGTGTTCCAATCCATATTTGCCCCTTGCGATCCTGATGCAGTGCGGAAATTTCCCAGGAAATTGTTTCCGTCCCGCGCACTCGTTGAAACGAATTGTTGTCGAAACGAAAAAGTCCGACGTAGGTGCCTGCCCAGATTTTTTCGCTTTTATCGACGAGTAGTGGCCGCACGTAGAATCGGTTCATCGGGAAGCGTTCGAGAATATCATTTTTCAAATGATCGATTTCATGGTTCGAGCTGAACCAGAGATCTCCTTTGGCATCTTCGACCACCGATTGCACCGTCAAACTCAGCGACTCGTTTAGCGTTTGGAAAATCTGACGCTTGACGCGATTCAACCCGCCACCATCCAAGCCCACCCAGAGACTTCCCTCCTTGTCAGCGTGCAGCGAAAGCACGGAGTTGTGAGACAAACCTTGATTCGTAGTAAGGCAGGTCGCTTTGCCGTCGGCATCGAATAAAAAAAGTCCTTCCGCTAAAGTGCCGACGGCTAGATTACCTTTTAAAGCACCGACTACTAAATTTCCATTTTCATCCTCGCAAGCGCTGGTCACAAACGTGCCCGCTGGCCACGGATAAACCCAATTCTTTTCAAGACGATGCTCCACCCATTTTTGAATCGCGCCATCGACCAGCCGCCAATGTCCGCCGGTTTTGCTGGCGAGTAGAAAATCGAGCTTGTTCACCTGCACCGATTCCACGACCGGCAAAGGAGTGGAGCCACGAACCGCCTTTGCATCGATGGCAAATAAAGAGCGATCCGCGCCCACCCAAATCAGACCAGATTTTTCTGCGATGACCGCGCGTCCTTCGCCTCCGCCGATATTCCAGACATCCACTTTTTCATTTTGATAACGCGCCAATTCGCCATCGGCGGTGTAAAGCCAGACCGCGCCCACCGAATCTTCGCAAATTGCTTTCAACATTCCACCGCGCCGCCCGCGTCCAAGATCCAAACTGGTCACGCGACCGTTCTTAATGAGCGCCGCACCCGCCGTTTCCGTCCCGAGCCAAAGATTTTTTTTACTGTCCTCGAAAAGTTTGACGATGCGACTGCTGCTTAATCCCGGCGTGTTGCTCTCGTCGAAAACCGTGAAGTGAAGTCCATCGAATCGAACCAATCCATTTAACGTCCCAAACCAAAGATAACCATCTTGCGTCTGCGCCATCGCGATGACGGAACTCTGTGGCAAGCCTTCTTCTGTTCCCCAAACATCGACGCTGAAACGCGCCGCGGGAGACGCTGCAATTCCAGCGGAACAAATCCAAAGCAACAGCGCGCCGATGATGAGCGCGCTGACAAACTTTGAACGGTTCTTTGGCACGTTCGATTCTTCCGGTGCGCCCCTTTCGGTGTAAAGACCTTTGATGGATATAGGAGCGCAGACGTCTTGCCTGCGAGTGGTTGAATATGGAACAGAAACACGCAGGCAGGATGCCTGCGCTCCGATCCCGCCGCCCGTTCGTTCATCTCTGTCCATCCGTGGTTTTCTCCTTCCTCATTTTTCAAATGCGAAATTTCGGAAATGATTTGCCGCGCGTTCTAATTCTGAAATGATTTCACCCAACCAATCCCAAACAAGAACTTGCATATGAATTCAAATCAAAACACGTCGGCAATTTATCGGAACGACGGGCGCATAGCGGCCTCTGTGACCGCCGCATTTTTTCCGCTCACCCCCTTTGAATTGCTGCGTGCCAAGCGTGTTTATATTCGTATGATACATTTGATTCCGAATGTTTCCGCGCGCCTTTAAATTTGCCCGTCGCCACATCCTCATGGGATTTTTTCTGCTGTTCCTGTGTTGTGCGCCAGCGCCCCTCCAAGCCGACGGAGTCATCACGCAATTGACCAGCGATGGTTGTTGGACATGGTTCAACGATCCCCGCGCGATCTACGACAATGGAAAACTTTACGTCGGCTGGATTACCAAACGCCAACCCGACACGCTCAAATCTAAAGTGCAATTTGCCAGCCATGATTTGAGCGCAGGCCAAACTACCATTGTGGATCTGAATCCCAATTTCCAATCCGATGACCACGACAATCCGGGCCTTGTAAAAAATCCTGATGGAAATTTCACTGCGTTTTACACGCCACACAGCGGCACGGGTCTCCAGGTTTATTATCGAAATATTACGGTGGGCCTGAGCAATTCTCTTTCTTTGAGCGGAGCAGAAACGCAGGTGCCAACGAATTCCGCCGATGTCACCGGACCCAAATCCTACAATTATGCGAATCCTTATTTTCTGACCAACGATAGCGGGACGAGCCGTCTTTACGTTTTTTCGCGTGGACTGAATTTCAATCCCGTTTATCGGATTCGCGAGGGAACGAATTGGGGCGTGGCGAAAAATCTGATCGACTACGGGTATCCGGCGCGGCCCTACATCAAGTATCATTCGACCGGCAACGACCAGATTTGTTTTGCTTTTACCGACGCTCATCCGGCCAGCGGCACCAACAATATTTATTATGCCTCTTTGAAAAACGGTTCTTACTTCCGGGCGAATGGAACAAAAATCAAAGACCTCGTTGACGGTCCTTTGGTGGCTGCAGAATTCACCAGTGACAAAGTTTTTGATCGCCTCGCCAACTCCGCATTGACCGGCGCCAATTCCTGGATATGGGACGTGTCGCTTGATTCAGGCGGGAATCCGGTCGTCACCTTCGCCACTTTTCCCTCCACCGCAGCGCATCAATATCATTGGGCACGTTGGAATGGCAGCCAATGGATCGACCGCATTGTAGTGACGAACGCAGGCGGCAGCATTGCGCGAAGCGGGTCGGAATCTTTTTACTCGGGCGGAATCGTGCTCGATCACACCGATCCGAATATTATTTATCTTTGCCGACAGGTTGGCGGTTTATGGAATTTGGAGCAGCGAAAGACCAGCGATGGCGGACAAACCTGGACGACAATCACCATTGCCAGCGGCACCGGCAGCGCGGATGAAAATATTCGCCCGTTCGTTCCACTGCATCGTCCGGCTCATACCGAAATGGTGTTGTGGTTAAATGGAACCTATGACTATTGGGATTTTTCCGGCACGCCCGCCGGTTGGAACACATCCGTGAAACTTTGGACAAACCCAATTCCCGCGCCCGTCCTGCAATTTGGGTTTCAGCAAAACCAACTCGTACTAAGTTGGCCTACGTCCTTTGTCCTGCAATCGGCAACGAGTGTAGCTGGCCCTTATACGAATCTCACGAGCGCAAGTCCTCACACCAACAATACAGCAAGCGCTGCTCAAAAATTCTTTCGATTACAAACCGAGTAGCTGAACTAGGTTCCAATCAGGACTTTTCGCCAATCGGTGGGGTGCGCACCTTGCGCGCTCCGGTTATCCAAGCGAACGAACAAGACTCACCCTCGCTGCGAATGTCGTTCAACATCTGTCGCAAACTCTCAACGTTTCCAATCTCTGCCTGAATCCCAAATTTCTGCCGCAGCTCCATGCGCCATTTTGGAACAAGCATCTTCGGGCAGACGTCCAAAAGTCGGCGGGCATCTCGCCGCGCTTGAAGCTCCAGCAAAATCAAAGCAGCCTCAATCGTTTTCCCAAGACCTACTTCGTCAGCAATCAGCAATCGCTCCGTCGGCGAATTCACGAATGTCAGCACCGGCTTAAACTGATATTCCAAAAAATCAATCCGCGCCGCGTCCATCGAATAAATGAAATCGTGAAGTGTCCCCTTCAACTTCTCAAACGTCAGCAATCGTCGCAGGTTATCGGCTTGCAACGGCAGCTTCATCCAAAGCCAGCGTCGCGATGAGATGCTTTTCGCGTTGGAGCGGAACGAACTGCGCAGGCGATTGCGGCAACGGAAGTTTGCCGAGGCTGTGTTTGAGGGAGATTTCCCAAAATGAAACCGCGCTCAGAAAAACCTGGTTCTGTGGATCGCGCACTGCGGACGCGACTGACGCGGATAATTTATCGTCGCCGGTCACGAGCCAGAGGATTCGCAGGTATCCAGCAGAATCCTCATTTGCCTTCAAACGTTTGCAACACGTCTTCCGGCAAAAAAGCGTTGAAGTCATCCGGCACGGTGAATTGTCCTTTCGCCAAGCCGATGGGACGCGGTTGGGAAAGTGGCGGCGGATTCAGAATGGTGAGCAGCCCGGACGCTTTCTCCGGCAAGGCTTCCGCGCCTTTCGGCGAAACGCGACCATGGTCAATTTCGACTTCAACGGTTAGGTAGCTCATGGCAGGAAATTACGCTTGAACGCGCATGTCGGCACGAGTGATTGGCAGATCGGTTCGCAATGAAATTAAAGAAAACGACTCAATCAAGCTCCGCTTTGCGTATGGAAGTTCAAACTGTGTCACTATCAAATTTTCGCTCGCAGGAAAATTTCTTCAGCTACAATATCCGCCCATGCGCTGGGAAAAATGTTGCACGCTCGCCGTCTTGCTCTGGAGTTCTGCCGCGCTCGCGCAATCGGAGCGACTTCCGAACACGCAACCTTTGACGCTGGAAGGCGATCTGTCCGCGCAAATGGTTGAAGGCATCGACCGTTTTCTAATGCGCGAAATCGAAAGCTCGGCTGTACCGCGTTCGCAATTTTGGCAACGCGATTTTTCAACGCCCAACGCTTACAAAAAATCAATACAACCCAATCGCGAGCGTTTTGGAAAAATCATCGGTGCAGTGGAGCAACGCATTCCCGTCAAAGCGCTTGAATTCGTCGGCACTACAGAAACTTCGGCAAAAATTGCGGAGACAAAAACTTACGAAATTTTTGCGGTTCGCTGGCCGATATTTGAAAACGTGTTTGCCGAGGGACTTTGGTTGAAGCCGAAGAAGGAAATTATGGCCCGCGTCGTCGCCATTCCAGACGTGGATCAGACTCCGGAAATGCTCGCTGGCCTCGCGCCCGGAATAACACCCGACTCACAATTTGCGCGCCGCCTCGCTGAAAATGGCTGCGAAGTTCTGGTTCCGATGCTGATCAGTCGCGACGATACTTTTTCCGGAAACGCAAAACTAAATCGCTTCACCAACCAGCCGCATCGCGAATGGATTTATCGTCAGGCCTATGAACTTGGTCGGCACATCATCAGCTACGAAGTGCAAAAAATTTCTGCGGCAGTTGATTTTTTTGAGGGCGAAAATGCTGGTTCGAAAACGGCGCTCAAAATCGGCGTGGCGGGTTACGGCGAAGGCGGGCTTCTCGCCCTGTACGCCGCAGCGTTCGATCCGGGAATCGACGTCACTCTCGTGAGCGGTTACTTCGATTCACGCCAAAAAATGTGGAGTGAGCCGATCTATCGAAATCTTTTTGGGTTGTTGCGCGAGTTCGGTGACGCGGAAATTGCGACGCTCATTGCACCTCGCGGATTGATTGTCGAACACAGCGTCGCGCCAAAGATTGATGGACCGCCTGTCGCAGGCAACGGGCGAAATGGTGCTGCGCCGGGAAAAATCACGACGCCGGATTATCAATCGGTCGAAAATGAATTCGAGCGCGCCAAAACTCTTTTGCAAGCTGGCGGCGAAAAGTTTTTCCAGAATTTTAAATTAATTTCGGGGACAGAAGGAATGACGACGGGGCCGGGTTCCGACCGCGCGCTCAACGAATTGCTCCGACAGCTTGGGGTACAGGTTGCGCAAATCGGGTCTTCTGAAAAACCTGCGCAATCTCAGCGCGACGGTTTCAATCCAGTCGAACGTCAGGGGAAACAAGTTCACGAATTGACCGAACATGTTCAACAGGCTTTCCGCGATTCTGAACGCGCTCGCGAAAACTTCTTTTGGCAAAAAATGAAAGCAGCCCAATCGCCTGAGCAATGGGGCGAATCGAAAAAAGATTTCCAGAAGAAACTTTGGGATGAAGTGATTGGCCGTTTGCCCGGAGCAGCTATGCATACGAATCCACGCAGCCGAAAAATTTTCGAGAATGAAAAATTAACCGGCTACGAAGTTGTGCTCGATACGCGCCCCGATATTTTTGCATGGGGAATTTTGCTCTTGCCCAAAGATTTGAAAGAGGCCGAGCGACGTCCAGTGGTTGTTTGCCAGCACGGACTTGAAGGCGTGCCGATGGATGTCGTCACGACGGATGCGCAAAATCCGGGTTACAAATATTACAAAGGCTTCGCCACGCAATTGGCTGAACGGGGGTTTGTCGTGTTCGCGCCGCACAATCCGTATCGCGGCGGGGATAAGTTTCGCGTGCTGCAACGAAAGGCGAATTCAATCGGTCAATCGCTTTTCTCCGTGATCCTCACGCAGCATCAGCAAATTCTGAACTGGCTTTCGGAGCAGCCGTTTGTGGACGCCAAACGCATCGGTTTCTATGGACTTTCCTACGGCGGCAAGACGGCGATGCG
>JBDSLX010000274.1:0-9083 GCA_039916145.1 Verrucomicrobiota bacterium
CCATTCGACATGCGTTTGGTGGAGCGTGAGAAATTTCCAGAACGCGCTGTCGGGCCGGGCGGCGGCGACGCGAGCAAGCCGCAATACCTCGGCCATCATCAGAAACATGACGAACCCGCGATAAGCATCGAGGGAAAGTAGGCGCGTGGAAATTTTTTCTTTTGGGAGATGGGCGGCTGTTTCGGGGGCGGGTGTGGTCAGAGCCATAAATCAGTGGGGCGAATTCCGCGCACGATTCACCATCGTTTGCTCCACGGAAGAATGATGAAAAAGATAGCAAGTGTGAAGAGTAGAAGTGAAATCACTGAACAGATCTTGCCGCCAGCTCTACCTGTTCTCAGTCCCGAGAGGCCAAAAAGCAGGCCGATTGGAACGGAAATGTGCATTACAATAAAACCTGCAATGTCGCCGAATCGTGTCTCGGTCGCGGCGATTACCGGGGTCAATGCGAAAAGACCGAAGCACGCAAGTGAAGCGTAGCCTTCCCACCGACTCTTGCTAAATACTGAGAACATACGGGCACCTAAAAATTAGACCGCGCATTTCGCAGCCCATCTGGTTTCATGAGCGAACAGTATTTTGGTCGTCAGTTTCTGTCCAGCGCGGCATTTGTTTTCGTTTATGGGGAGCGCACGCGGCCCGCGTGCTGATTGGGGCGGCTCGCCCAAATCTTCGTCACTCATTTCTTATCTCCTTTCCCAATGCGGACAAATGGGGAACGAGGTTTTCGGCGGGCCGCCGAAAACTGCACGCCAGCGGCGTGCGCTCCCCATTTTCATTTCTCGCGATTTGACGCGGGTTGTTCCGTGCCGTGCGAAACGGTGGCGTGAATCACTCCCTGTTCGTCGAACCAAAGCGGGTCGAGCGCGAGGAAACGGGGCCAACTGATGTCGGGCGTTTTTTTCTGGTGATAGAGCATCCAAAGTTTTTTGTCGGGACCTTCCACCACGCAATGGTGGCCGGGGCCGATGACGTTCCCGCCGCCGCGCGCGATGGGATTGCCCGCGTATTTCACGAACGGGCCGAGCGGAGATTTCGATGTGGCGTAACCAATCGCGTAAAACATCGAGTCTGCGCCGCTGCCGGAATACATCATATAATAAACGCCGTCGCGCTTGAGCATGAACGGGCCTTCAGTGACGTGTCCGCTCGCCATTTCCCACGGCTCGGTTGGGTGAATGATTTCAATGCGGTCGCCTTTCGGTTTGAGTGGTGTTTCCATTTCCTGCGCAAAGATTTTGAAGCCGCCTTCGATCTCGACGTAGTAGAGATAAAGTTTCCCATCGTCGTCCTGAAACAAATGCGCGTCGATGCAGCCGACAGCCAGCGTGCCTTTGTCGATGAACGGCCCCAGCGGACTGTCCGCCACCGCGACGCCGATTTGTTTGCGTTTTTCACCGGACTCGGTTCTCGGCGCGGAGTCGGTGTAATAGAGATAGAATTTTCCATCGCCGCGTTTGTTATGAAAGAGATCCGGAGCCCACGCTCCGTGTCGTGGATCATGGAATGCGATTCCTTTGCTCTTCCAATCCACGAGATTTTGGGAAACAAAAACTTCGTAGCCGTGACCGTCGGTCGTGCCGTAGAGAAAATATTTATCACCGATTTGGAGGACATCGGGATCAGCGATGTCGCGTCCGGCGAGAATGGGATTGCGATAAGTTTTCTGAACGAGTGAGTTTCCCGTCCAGCAACCCAAGACCGGCATCAGCGCGAAAGCCATCAGGCAAGAGCACGCGATGCGGATTAATTTGGAACGGAATGAAGATATTTCAGACATGCGCAGTCAGACGGAATGTGCCGAAGCAATATTTGATAATTTTGTCCGCGAAGATTCTGGTATGATTGCTTCCATGAAATTTGTTGTCACAGGTTTTGCGATTTTTCTGTTGAGCGCAACCGCTTTTGCGCAGAAAGAAATCGTGGTTGAGCCTGGAGAGGTGATCGGTTCTGCCGAGGAATTTCTGGAAAGTTTGGATGAGGATGCGTTGAAACTGATGGGCGTCGATGTTGAGGAAGCGAAAAGATTTCTCGTGGATTTAAAGAAAGGATTTGAGGGAACTTATGTTTACGACCTCAGCGCGTTGCGTGAAACAGCCGCGCAACTTTTGCCCGTGTTGGAACAGTTCGAGGAGTCCGCGCCTTACGCCAGTTGGCTGAAAACTCATCTCGACTATTTTGTCGTCGCGGAAAAATTGCGCAAGGAAGCCAGTCGCGTTTCGACGAATAAAATTTCTTTGTTGCCCGCTCCCTCAGCGAAAGTGGAGCGCAAGGCGTGGATCGAAGTGGTTGAAGAAAAACCAATGCCCCCGCTGGCTTTCAAACAAATCGCACAGTTGAAGAAAATCTTCATCGCCGAACGCGTGCCACCGGAACTGGTATGGCTCGCGGAAGTGGAATCGTCGTTCGACACGAAAGCGCGCAGTCCGGCGGGCGCGGCAGGTTTGTTTCAATTGATGCCCGTGACTGCGCGCAGCCTGAATCTTTCCGTTGGGCTGTTGCGCGATGAACGTTTGCATCCCGAAAAAAATGCCCGCGCGGCCGCCCACTATTTGCGCCAGCTTTACGGACGTTTCGGCGATTGGCGTCTCGCACTCGCCGCTTACAACGCAGGGGAAGGACGAGTGGCCGCTTTGTTGAAGAAGCATAACGCGCGAACATTCGACGAGATTGCGAATCGCTTGCCAGCCGAAACGCAGATGTATGTTCCGAAAGTTGAGGCGACGATCCGCAAACGTGAAGGCCGCGCGCTGGCGGATTTGAAAATGCCGAAGGGGTAGATTAGTGGGTTTGGAAATCTATTTGACGTCGCGGACGGTTGCTTGTCTTATCTCGCCAAGCCCTTCACGAACTCCTTGAGCGTGGAGGGTCAACAACTCCAAACGAAAGGTTCAATATGAATGCTGGTTCTAATGGTTCCCCGATAGGCATGCTCATTCCGTTGGCACTGTTGATCTTTGTGATCGTGGCAATGTGGAAGGTTTTCATTAAAGCCGGTCAGCCGGGCTGGGGAGTGATTATCCCAATCTACAATATTTATTTACTCTGCAAAATCGCCGGCAAACCGGGATGGTGGGTGCTTTTGCTCTTCATCCCCATCGTCAATTTGATCATTGCAATTTTAGTCGCGCTCGGCGTGGCGGCTAATTTCGGCAAGGGCGCAGGATTCGGCATTGGCCTTTTCTTCCTGCCGTTTATTTTTTATCCCATCCTCGCCTTCGGCGATGCCACGTACGGTCCGCCTGCATTGTGACGCCCGATTATTTCGTCGGCGAATAATCGGTCGGCACGAGGAAAACGGATTTTACGCCGTCTTTGACGGTGAGCGAACCGCCGCCACTTTTCTCACTCGCGTCTCGGGCCGCAACCCAATCCGGGTCTTTGGCAAATGCGCCGAACGACGCTTTGGCTGCATCCTGCGATTTGTGAGCGAGAAAATAAATCAACGTTTTGGTGGCGTCTGGTTGGTCAGAAGCTTTGTGAAAATAAGCCCAGTTCTTCATGCCGTGCTTGGAGAAAAGATTCATGGTGTGATCGCGAAATCGCGCGTCGAGATTCGGCAACGACCCTGGCGGCGTGGTGTAAGTGCGCAATTCAAAGACGCCGCCGTGTGAAATATTTCCGGTCTTGATCGCAGGCGAGAAATCGGTTGGTTCCAGAAATACTTGTTCGATCTTCCCCACGAGTTTTCCATTGGCCTCGGTTTGTTGCACAATCGCATTCCATTCGGGATCCGCTATGAATTTTGTCCACGAATCTTCGCGCGCGGAACGGTTCGGATAGGCGAGGAGATAAACAACTTTGTTCTCGGAATTATTTACGGGCACCCACCAGCCGACGTTTTCTATCCCGTGTTTTTTGAAAAATTTCAGGGTGTGATCGCGATAGCGCGCGTGCAGTTCATCGAGTTTTCCGGGCGGCGCGTAATAGGTTCTCAATTCAAAGCAGCGCGTGTCGGCCGAGCGGGTATCGGAAGTTTTTTTCATGGTGACGCAACCGGAAAGGGCTGCGGCAAATATCAAAGCGGCGAAGCAAATGCGATTCATGTGACGGATTGCGCCGAAGTAGCGCAAAGGAGTCAATTCAAAAAAGCTAAAACAATCTCCGCGAAGAGTTTTTAGCGTCGTGCGGATTTTTCATATTCCGCCATTGCTTTGGGCATGAAGCGTTGCAAATCTTCGATGCGACTGCCATGCGATGGATGGGTGGAAGCAAACTCGGGTGGTTGCGATCCGCCCGCCTGACTCATCCGTTCCCAAAACGAAATGGCTTCCTGTGGATCGTAACCAGCGCGCGCCATGTAAAGCAGTCCCATTTCATCAGCCTCCGTTTCGTGATCGCGACTGAAGGGAAGCAACACACCGAATTGCGCGCCCGCACCGAGCGCGGCCATTACCGCATAACGCTTTTGCGGATCCATCTCGCTCATGGAAAAACTCGCGCCGGTCATCAAAGTTTGCGTCAACGTCGAGCGCAACAAACGTTGAGAACCGTGCCGCGCCACTGCATGCGCCATTTCATGGCCCATCACTGCGGCGAGACCTGCTTCGGTTTTTGTGTGCGGAAGAATGCCAGTGAAGACGGCGATTTTCCCGCCGGGCAAACAAAATGCGTTCGCTTGCTCGCTTCGGACCAGGCTGACTTCCCAGTTAAAATCTTTGGCGGCATCCCCTGTTGTTTGCGCCAAACGCCGCGCGACTCGCACAACCCGATCGTAATCTTCTCCGCTGTTGATGACCTCTGATTGGGAGAGAACTTCGTGATAACTTTGTATCCCCAAGGCTTCTTCCTGTTGCGCCGATAATGCGACGCGCATTTTTTTTCCTGTTTCAGGATTAACGACTTTTTCGGAGCCGCAATATTGAAACAACATCACCACTCCCGCGATTAGAATTGGAAACACCGCCAAACGAGAACGCTTCATAAATTTTGTTTAGAGTTAGGTTTGTGAGCGGTTTTATTATCTTAAATTCACCGACTCGGCTTTTTTGATTTGAAATATTTATTGGCCGCGCGTTCCATTTTCGTCTTTTTCCTTCCGGCGAAAATATCCGCGACAATTGATTCCGATGAAAAGACAGTTCGATACATTGCTGGCTATGCTCGCGGTCAAAACACCAAAAATCAGCCCCGCGGCACTACTGATGGCTCCCCACACAAACCCCGATCTTTTTTCCCTGGTCAGAAAATAGGTGGAGAACAAGCCAAAGATCATTCCAATCCAGTCGGAACCTTTGAACTTCAGAACGTTTCTTCCACGAACGATTCTATCGCGTGGTCAGTGGTGGGAATAGTAGGGTTCACTCTGACTTTTATTTAGGAGAAACGCGCGTTGCGGCACGACTCACGCGAGTTAAATTTTTCTCAGGTAGAAAAGGGATTATGAATACTCAATCATTTTGGCAGACTTCCGCAGCCCTTCCTGAATTTCCCTCGCTCACCAATGACATCGAAGTGGATGTCGTCATCATTGGCGCCGGGCTGACGGGAATTACGGCGGCACATCTGCTGAAAAAGGCGGGCGCAAAAGTGGCCTTGCTCGAACGCGGCCGTTGTGCGGGCGCAGACACCGGACACACCACCGCGCATCTGACTTACATCACCGATTATCGACTTCGGCGTCTGGTAAAAAGTTTTGGGCGCGATGGCGCAAAAGCATTTTGGGAAGCGGGCGCGGCGGCGATTGATCAAATTCATGAAATCGTGCAAAGCGTTTCGCCCGATTCCGAGTTCAAATGGGTTCCCGGTTATTTACACGGGGCGTTAAATGAATCCGATAAAAAAGATCGCGAGTCGCTGGAAGAAGATGCGCAACTCGCGCGCGAGCTTGGCTTCGACGCGGAATTTATTGAGTCCGTCCCGTATGCGAATCGGCCCGGCGTGAAATTTTCCCATCAGGCCAAATTTCATCCCTACAAATATCTCGCGCCGTTGCTTCAATCCATCCCCGGCGAGGGCAGTTATGTTTTTGAAAATACCGAGGCGAAGGAAGTTGAAGAAAAACCGCTCACGATTCATGCCCGTAAAAATAAAATTCGTTGCAGTTACCTGATGATTGCCACGCACACGCCGCTGCTCGGCAAGACGGGCGTTTTCAAAGGGACCTTGTTCCAAACAAAACTCGCGCTCTACACGAGCTACGTTCTGGGCGCGAAACTTCCCAGCGGCACCGTACCGGAAGCTCTTTTCTGGGATACGGGCGACCCTTATTATTATTTACGGATTGATCGCCGCGCCGACCACGACTACGCCATTTTTGGTGGCGAAGATGTCAAGACTGGTCAGGAAGACAGCAGCGAAAAAGTTTTTGAAAGTTTGCAAACGCAATTGAAAAAAGTTTTGCCATCCGCTGAGGTGCAACACCGCTGGCTCGGTCAAGTCGTTGAAACGGACGACGGTTTGCCCTTCATCGGCGAAAACGAAGGGCAACAATTTGTCGCGACCGGTTTTTGCGGAAACGGTTTCACGCTCGGCACGTTGAGCGCAGTGATGGCGCGAGATCGTTACCTTGGACGAAAAAATCCGTGGTTCGACTTATTCGCGGTGAAGCGGAAACAATTTCACGGCGGCACCTGGCGTTATCTGACCGAGAATCTGGATTATCCCTATTACATGCTGCGTGACCGCTTTGCTCACGCGGAAGGCGACTCTGTGAATGATTGAAAAATTGGCGAAGGCAAAATTCTCAAACTTGACGGAAAAAAGGTGGCCGCCTATCGCAACGCGGATGGAAAAGTAAATTTGTCGTCGCCTGTTTGCACGCATATGAAATGCATCGTTCGATGGAACGATGCCGACAAAACAGGGGACTGTCCCCTGTCATGGTTCTCGATTCAAACCGGACGGCGAAATTTTTTCCGGTCCGGCGGAAGAAGCGCTGGAAAAAATGCCATGGCCAGAAAATAAAAAATAGTCCGGGCGGTTCTTACTCTTAATCCCACTCTTAATCTTAATCTTCCGTCTCACCCTGCGAGGTGAAAGCAACCGTTTTTCAGAGGTCTCAAATTAAGATTAAGATTAGGAGTAAGATTAAGGATTTAGAAATTCCCACGTATCAAACATCGCCGCCTGTCCGCACGATTCGCCGTTTTCCGAAATCAAATTCCAAACCGTCGCTCGGGCAATGCGAAAGCGCCGACCGCTCTTGGAAATGCGTATACCGGAATAATCATCAATGAACCCAGCCTGCGTGACTCTCTCCAGCAAACGGGTCCGCTCCTCGCGATTGGGCGCTTCGGCGGTGAAACGCGAGGGTGTTTGCGTCAGCTCCTTCCAGGACATTTTCCACAATTCCAGCGCCGCTTGATTGCCGTAGTTCAAAACGGGATCGGTTTCCGTGCCATGCGAGACCAGAACGAATGATGCTGTGAAAACTTTTTGCGCGAGTTCAGAGGAATTGCCAACGCCCGGCAATAACTCGCGTCCAGTCCAATGTTTTAAACTTCGCGCCAGGCAAACGGTGTGTGCGATCACAAAATCGCTTTTCCAGATTGAACTCAGATCAGTTGGCACGGCGCCGATAATGAAGTTTGAATGAAAACAACGCAACTGGCATCAAATGTTCGGTTGTTGTTTTACGATCGTGAGCGAAATTAATTCTATGAGCGCAAAATTATTTCTGGCCGCAAATCTGGCGGCGACAATTTTTTTAGTCGGTTGCACCACACCCATTCCGCCCGGCGCAGAACGGGGCCCCAACGGCACGATGGCCTACGAGGTATTGGTCGAAGCCTCTTCACCCGGGGCGCGAATCGAAGCCCAGGGCGAATACGTGGGCGAAGCCCCATTGCGTTTGAAAATTTTCGGCGACCCTGACGGAACGTTTCACGATTTTGGCGAACCTTATTACGAAGTCCGCGCCCTCCCGGCTGCGACGAATCAATTTGTGCAAACGCGTGTTTTTGGAACGGGCCAAATGTTCGGCCCCCAGGACAGAGTCCCGCAAAGAATTTATTTCGACATGAATCAGCCACCGCCCAGATATGTGCCGTATCCGGTTTATGTGACGCCACCGCCAGCTTACTACGATCCATTTTATTATGACCGCCCGTATTTCTACGGCCCCAGCTTCCGGTTTAATATCGGCCCGCGCTATGATCACGGGCATGGCGGCCAACGTCATCATCGGTAATACGCCGGTGACGTGATCGAATCCCACTTCCACGACGAGTCTTGTTTTCAACGGTTGCCATTCAGAGGAACGTTTCGTGGGCCAACCGGGCGTCTAATTGTATCGTGTTGATCTTTCGATTGATGATTCAATCACCTCAACATAGAAAACGATGAACGCCTATTTCTTCACTGCGGGAGTTACCGAATATTTAATGCGTCCAACCGTCTCTGGCAGTTTCGGCCAGACCATCGATCGTCTGGAAACGGCGGACACCTGCGCGGGATTGATTGTATATGGCAACAACCGCGACGACGCCCAAAAGCAGTTTGAAACTTGGATCGCTTCCAGAGTTGAAAATGAAAAGCCGGTTCAAACCGAGATCAAACGAATGGTGGTCGCCCCTTTGGTGGATCAACTTTTCACAGAATCAGGACATGAACCAGTCGATTGGGCGACGATTTCTGAGAAGGCGGACGCAAGTTTAATTGCGGCCGAGGTGGACGACTTTGAACAAGGTTATTGGGCCGATGTAAACCAACTCGTTCGCGCCGACAAACTTTCTGCCGACATGGAATCCTTGCGCCGCGAATTGCCAGAAGATATTCGCACCGGCTTGAATTGGTCTTCGGACAAATTGTTTTACTTCCTCGTGAGCGTGTTGAGTCCGCGTCACGCGCAGTCGCACTTTTCGCAAGAAGGCGGGACGATCGACTTGCGAAGTGGAGAAATCCGTCGAGCTGATTCGCCGGAGGAGGAGTTTGACAAATTCAATAAGGAGCAAAAGATGTTTCCACAATTGGTGGACAAGAAAGCCGCTGCGTTGGTGTACGCGCGAAACTCTGTGGTCGCTGCGTGGCTCTGGCGAAAATTTTGCGCAACGGAAGGACTTCCTGCCGACGAAATCAGAATCGATCCATGGTGCGGAGCTATCCCCACCTAAAAATTATCGCCCACCATTCGCCGCCAGCGA
>JBDSLX010000275.1:0-6741 GCA_039916145.1 Verrucomicrobiota bacterium
GCAAACCTTCATCGACGCGACCGCTGATGACGTGGACCCGTTGCACGCCCGCTTTGCACGCGGCGGAAGCGTGTTGCGCTTTGGAAAACGATTCGGGCGCAAATTCATTTTTTTGTTTCGCCAAAAGTAAATTAAGTTGCGCCACGATCATTTGCCGAATGAGTTTGCCTTGATGCACAACTCCTTCCTGCGTGGTGATGAAAATAAGTTTCGTCGCCTTCAATGCCTCGGCGACGGCGAGCGCGACGGAATCCGAATTGACGCGATACGTTTTTCCATCGCCATCGAAACCGAGCGGCGGCACGACTGGAACGATTCCTTGCGCCAACAAAGTTTGTAAAAGCTCGACATCGACGCGCTCGACTTTTCCGGTGTGCAAATGATCCACGCCCTGAATGATGCCGAGCGGATGCGCGATGATCGCGTTCGTGCAGGCGGCGCGAAGGTCGTTAGCGGAAAGTCCTTCCAGAATTTCGTGCGTGAGTCGATTGGCCGCAGTGAGCGCGAGTTTCAAAGTTTGCGCGTCGGTGATTCCACTTCCTGCCAAATCAGTCGGCTCAATTTTTTGTTCGTCCGCTAATAATTTAATTTGTGCCGCTGCGCCGTGAACAAGCACGACGCGAATGTTGAGCGAACGCAATACCGCGACATCGAGCAGGATATTCGCGAAATTTTCTTCCGTCACAATCGCGCCGTCGATGGCGATGATGAACGTCTTTTCCCGAAAGCTCGGAATATATTGGAGAATGCCCCGCAGGTCGGTTGGTTTCACTTGGCGTAATTTATTTGTTCAGCAGCACGAAGATGTATTCCCTTTGTCTGGAGATTCAACAAATTTGTTTATGAAAATATGATTACGTTTTTGAAAAGATTTGCTTCAGCGCGACAAGAAATCGCTCGTTTTCAATCTCGGTGCCGATGGAAACGCGAATCCACTCCGGCAATTGATAGCCGCCCATCGGTCGCGTGATCACGCCGAGATTCTGCAATTCAGTGAAAACTTTCTGGCCGTCGCTGACGCGAATGAGAAAAAAATTTGCGGCGGTCGGAACGAATTCCAATTTCATTTTGCGGAATTCTGTTTCGAGAAAATGTCTTCCGCTGAAATTGTTCGCCCGCGTTTTTTCCAGATGATCGGTGTCGTCCAACGCGGCCAGCGCGGCGGCTTGGGCGATGGAGTTGATGTTGAACGGCTGGCGAATTTTCTCCAGAGCCGCGACGAGTTCGGGAACAGCGATTCCGTAACCGACGCGTAAACCAGCCAGTCCGAAAATTTTGGAAAACGTTCGCATCAAAATTAGATTTCGTTTTGTGCCGCTGCGAATGAGTGGAAGCAAATCAACTGGATCGGAAAGAAATTCAAAATACGCCTCGTCCAGCACGAGCAAAACATTTGGCGGAACGCGATTGATCAACTGAACGACATCTTCACGCGACGCCAAAGTTCCAGTGGGATTGTTCGGATTGGCGACGAAGATGACTTTGGTTTGCGGCGTGATGGCTTGGAGCATCGCGGGCAAATCGTGTCCGTAATTTTTTGCGGGCACAGAAATCACGTTTGCTCCAAACAATTTTGTGACGATGGAATAGATGGCGAAACAATATTCCGACACAACAACATCGACGCCCGGCCCCATTAAAGCGTGACCGACAAATTCGATAATCTCGTTGGAACCATTTCCCAAAATTAAATTCGACGGTTCGACGCCAAGATGTTCCGCGAGTTTTTGTTTGAGATAGAAAGCGTTGCCGTCGGGATAGAGATGGAGATTTTTTAGAGTGCGTTCCATTGCCGCGAGCGCTTTTGGTGACGGACCCAGCGGATTTTCGTTCGACGCGACTTTGATAAAACTGCTCGGAGGCAAATTGAGTTCGCGCGCCACTTCTTCGATGGGACGACCGGGTTGATAGACCGGAATTTTTTCCAGGTTGGGATTTAATGAGACGCTCATTTGAAATTTGAAAAGTGGGTCAAATTAATTGGAGAATTTTTTTCACGTCAACGTGTTGGCCGATCAAATCGCGGATGAGAGAAATTTTTTCAGTGTCGTCGGGGCGCGTTTTGACGATGAGATCATGCACTTTGGAGGCGACTTCATAGCTGTCATCTTTCACCAGCAGGACGGGGAATGACAGGTCACGGATAAGTTTTAGAACACTTTCGCTCGGGCGAAGGTTCCCTGTTAAAACAATTCCCGCCAACGGTTTCTGAGCCGCCGCTACGGCAAGGAGTAAATCTTCTCGATCACCCGGAGTGATGACGACTACGCCGGATTTGAAAAATTGAACCGCATTTTCCGCGCTCATGGCGCCGACGACGATATCATCGACCGTTCTGTTTTTGCGCGTGGATTTATTTAAAGGCTCAGCGTCAAGCTCTTCGCAAATGGATTGAAGGTTCGGCCGGGAGAGGATTTGTTGATGTGGAATGACGCCGAGCAATTCGAGGCCCCTGCGTTTCAGCCCGCGTCGCGCGAAATCGGCGATGTAATCGAGTTTCTCCGGCGTCACTTTGTTAATGATGACGCCGATAATTTCCACCCCGGCTTTTTCAAATAACGCCTGGTTCAACGCCACTTCATCAATCGGTTTGCCAATGCCGCCTCGCGTGACGATCACTACTTTTGCGCCCAGAATTTTTGCAACCTGCGCGTTTGACAAATCAAAAACGGAACCGACCCCCGCATGGCCCGAGCCTTCGCAGAGCACGAACTCTTTTTCCCACGCGACGCGGTCGAAGGCCTTTTGAATTGTTTTCGCGAGCGCTTCGTAGTTGGCCGACTCCAAATATTTGCGCGTAAAATCCGGCTCCACTGCAATTGGACTCATATCGGCGAGTGGACAATTTAATTTGTAAACGCTGTCCATCAAGACGGTGTCCTCATCGATTTTAGATTCGGCAATTTCCACGAAGCGTTGGCCGACGGGCTTGATGTAGCCGATGCGCGGATAAATTTTTTGCAGCGCAGCCATCAGGCCAAGCGAGACGGTTGTTTTCCCGTCGTTCTGGCGAGTGGCGGCGATAAAGACGCGGGGGGTGACTGTGTTCATTCAAATTTTTCGATCTTAATCTTAATCAAAAACTTGAGAGAGTAAGATTCTGATTAGGATTAAGAGTAAAAAGGAAAATCATTCACCCGGAAGTTTTTTCCCAGCGTCGGGATAGAGTTCGCTGTAGGCAATCGATTGCAAACCCACGATGGCTGCTACGCCTAAAATATCATGCGCATTCGAGCCGCGCGAAACATCGGCGGCGGGGCGATCCAGTCCCAAAAGAATCTGGCCGTAAGCATTGGCGCGCGCGATGTGGCGAACTAATTTGCTGCCGATGTTTCCCGAATTGAGATCGGGAAAAACCAAAACATTGGCGCGACCAGCGACGGGGCTGTCGGGCAATTTGCGTTCGGCGATTTCGGGAACGAGCGCAGCATCGACTTGCAGTTCGCCATCGAAATCTGCTTCAAGACAAATTGCTTTCGCTTTTTGTTGAGCGAGCGCAGTGGCGGCTTGCACGCGGCCAATGGACGGATGCGTGGCGCTGCCTTTGGTGGAATAAGAGAGCAAGGCGACGCGCGGTTTTTTGCCGAGTAGTTGTCGGGCCAGTTGCGCCGTGGAAATGGCGATGTCGGCGAGTTGATCGACCGTTGGTTCGGGAATGACGCCGCAATCGGCCATGAACATCACGCCGTTTTCGCCGAAGCGCGTGTCTTCCACTTCCATAATCATGCAACTCGAAGCGGTGGTGGCTTGCGGAGCTACTTTAATGATTTGAAAGAGTGGGCGCAAAACGCTACCGGTGCTTTCGTTGGTGCCGGAAATAAATCCGTCGGCTTGATGCATCGCGACCATCATCGCTCCGTAATAATTTGGCTTGAGCATCGCGTCGCGCGCCTCTTTTTCTTTCACGCCCTTGACGCGGCGAACCCTTTCAAATCGTTTCACAAACGTATCGAGGTCTTCGCTTTCGGCGGGATTGATGATGCGAACGCCTTCGAGTGAAACATTAATTCGTTCGGCGGCTTCTTTAACCTTCGTGCGGTCGCCGAGCAAAATCGGTGCGCCGAGCCGGAGAGAATAAAATTGCCGCGCTGCTTGCAACACGCGCGGTTCCGTTCCTTCGGGAAAGACAACGCGCTTGGGATGTCGCTGTAATTTTTCGATAACACTGCCGATAAAACGCATGGCGTTTAGTAACTGACGGGGTGCGAAACTGCAACTCTCCGAAAGAAAAAATGCAAATTGTAGCGACGCGTTTAGGCCGTCGCTAATTTATTTTTGAATGGCGGCGGTGATAGACGCGCCGCTACAGAAGTAAAAAATGCGCCAGACGGAATGTCTGGCGCATTGTTCTCCACCCATTGTAATTTCCATTACTCCTCCTTGAGAATTGTCAATCGACTTGTGCCTTTACTGATAAAATTAATAATCACCCCTTTTTTCGGATCAGCGGCATTGATGGCGTCGCGGAATTGTTTCATATTCGAAACCGGCGCGCGGTTTATTTCCGTAATGACGTCCCCTGCTTTGATGCGGTTTTCCTCTGCCACGCTACCTGATTCAACTGCGGTGACCACGACACCTGAACCTGTTTCAACTCCAAATTCATCAGCCAATTCTTTAGTGAGTGGCCGCACCGTCAGCCCGAAATTCGTTGGCTCAGCCGCGCCTTTATTTTGTCTTCCAGTGCCAATCGCTTCGTCCGTCGGAAAAGAATCGGTTTTGACTTTCACTTTAATATTTTTAACTTTTTTCGTGGCATCCATCCGCGCGACGTCGAGCGTCACGGTTTGGCCGACTTTTTTGTAGGCGATTTCATCTTTAAGTTCCCGCGCCGTTTTAACCGGTTTGCCATCCACGCCCACAACAACATCTCCGACTTTCAAATCCGATTTTGCCGCCGGACCATCCGCAGGAATCCCGCGCACAACAACGCCATCTTCAATTCCCGGAACGCTCAATTTAAAATCCTGATCTTCTTTCAACCCGATGATTTCCACACCGATGCGCGAGCGCGTAAATTTTCCTTCCTGCATCAAACGTCCCATAACTTTCTTGGCAAGATTGGCCGGAATCGCGAAACCGATTCCTGTGTTCATTCCGGCAATCATCGAATTAATTCCAATTACTTCGCCGTAAAGATTAACTAAAGGCCCGCCACTGTTTCCGGGATTAATGCTCGCGTCCGTTTGAATAAAATCCTGGTCAAGCGAAGGATCAAAAATGACTGAACGGCCTTTCGCGCTGACGTGGCCGATGGTCACGCTGTAATCCAAGGCGAACGGGGCGCCGACTGCGACCGCAAATTCGCCCACGCGCGTCGCGTCCGAATCACCCATTTTCACAGGCACGAGACCTTTCGCATCAATCTTTATCACTGCGAGATCAGACTGGGGATCGCGCCCTTTGACAGTCGCGGTGAACGATTTGCTGTCCTTGAATCGCACGGTGATTTTTTCCGCATCTTCGACAACATGGTTGTTGGTCAAAATGTAACCGTCTTCAGTAATGACGACGCCCGAGCCGCGGCCGGTTGGGCGCGAACGGCGCGAGCGAGGTTCAGTTCCACGTGGCGGAGCATCGGGAATTCCAAAACGTCGGCGTAGTTCGGGCGGAAACGCATTCCAAAGCTCGTCCTCTGTTCCGCGAGCGCTTTGTTTCTCGGTCACTTCGACCACAACCACAGCGGGCGAAACTTTGTCCGCCACTTCGATAAATGCTTGGTTGAGTTGTCGCGCCATTTCGAGCGCTTGCGAGGCATCTTTGGCGAATGAAGAAGAGTCAGTGAGAAAAAGACAACTCACCGCGACTAAACCCGTCAGAAAAATTTTAATTGTTTTCATATTTGTATTCCACCGTTCCGTAAGTATGGAGTCACATTCCCCGGAAACTGTTCAAAATGCGGCTCGGCTGAGTGCAATATATTTTAAATCGCTGGCCAGAGAAGATGCTGAATTGCTCTAAACTTCAGTGAAGGAAAGTAGCATGGAAGAGCGACACTATTTCACTTGAATACGAATTGCGCCGCCCGTCGAAATTCAATAACGTCGCACCCATGAAAACGCCGTCCCTTCTCTTGCCTGAAAAACGATTTCAGACGTTGCGAGAAATTGTTCCGACCGTTGACCAGGTCATGATCGAGGAACGGGCGACGGCGTTCACCAAGCGCAGCATCAAGACCAGCGCGAAACTGGCGGGTTTGAAAATGGCCGTGTCGATGATGGATCTCACCACTCTCGAAGGAAAAGACACGCCGGGCAAAGTCGCTTACCTCTGTCAAAAGGCGTTGCATCCGCTCGAAGCGAAATACGAAGTGCCAAGTTGCGGTGCGGTTTGCGTTTATCCGAACATGGTGAAATACGCGCGGAAATTTCTTGGAGAAAACTCTCCGGTTCACGTCGCTTCCGTGGCGACTGGATTTCCAAGCGGCCAAGTTCCCTTGCGCGTGAAGCTCGAAGAAACCCGCCGCGCGGCTGGCGATGGCGCGGATGAAATCGACATGGTGATTGATCGTGGCGCATTTCTCTGCGGCAATTACGGAAAAGTTTTCGACGAAATTGTTTCCGTAAAAGAAGCCTGCGGCCCCGCGCATCTCAAAGTCATTTTGGAAACCGGCGAACTCGTGACTTACGACAACGTCCGTCTCGCCAGCCAGATCGCAATGGAAGCGGGTGGAGATTTTATCAAAACATCCACTGGAAAAGTTTCTCCCGCCGCGACGATTCCCGTGACGCTCGTGATGCT
>JBDSLX010000276.1:0-4259 GCA_039916145.1 Verrucomicrobiota bacterium
TGAGGTTTAGCCATTGCGTCAGGTTCGATGACGATTGCACGGTGTAATTGAAGCCCGAATCGGCGGTGAATTGGAAGCGCGCGACGCCGTTGGATGGAAAAGTTGGCGGCGTCAGATTGATGAAATACGGGAAGCAATGTTTGCTAGCGGCGACAACCCAGTCTTTGTAGGCGAAGAAGGAAGGCTTGTGCGTGAAATCGGGCAACATCAAACCGAAACTTCCTTCGTGCTGGTTTTCGTCGTAACTGCGGCTCGTGTACCAACAAGCCACTTCGACATACGGGTAAGTGGCAAGTCGCGTGAAAAGATTCGTGAGATAATGCGCCTGTCGATTGAAGCTGACCGCACCGCTGTCGCCATTGGTTGCCGTGAGCCAGCCACATTCGGTCATCCAGATTTTTTTCGCAGAGTCGCCATTGGCCACCATAATATCTCTCACCTTCGAGACCACCGTTTCGTATGGCGGAGTCTTGGTGTAAGTGTGCTGCGACCAGGCATCGAAATAATTTTTCCCACCCGCCGCGTAAAGAGAGGTCATGTAATTGGTCGTATTGCTGCCGTCGGTCAACCCACCGTTCAAGACAATGGCCTGCGGATCGGCAGCTTTGATGGCGTTGTAACAGGTTTGAAGCATGTTGAAATAATCGGTTGCATCCACGCCTGAAGGCCAGAAGAACGTCGCGTTTTGCTCATTCCAAATTTCGAAGGCGTGTGGGCCGGTGGACCGATAGCGATTGAGCAGGAATACAAAATAATCCGCCAAATTGCTGTTGTTCGTCGGCTTATATTTTTGGCTCCAAATTCCGTTGGTTTTGGCCGGATCAGCCGACGCCCAATAAGGTGTGTCGGCGGTGACGAAGATGACTTTGATACCAGCCTCGCCCAGTTTTTGCATCAAGTGATCGTAAAGACTGAGCAATCCCAAGTCGTAAGAACCTTTTTGCGTTGGCTCGACGGCATACCAAACGACGTTCATGCGCGCCCATTGCACGCCAGCTTCTTTGAGGTTGGCGACCTCTTGATCCTGTTCCGCGAAATTCGCGCCGCCCGTCCAACCGTAGAGATTTGAGCCGGGTTTGAAATGTTCAATGGTTCCACAGGGCGGGCTTTGATCAGGAATGGAAGCGATCTCCAATGCGTTGAGAAAAACGCCGGTAGCAGCCGCGCCATTTCCATCAACGCTTGTACTATCGCGTCGCCCTTGAATGAGAATTTCTCCATTCAAATCCGCCGTGGCGCTGAAGCTGAAACGATTGTCGCTGTTCGATGTTGGCAAGACTGCGCCGTTAAATGAATAATTATCTCGCACGAGAACGCCGTTCGCATACCAATCGGAAACGCGGTTGCCCAAACTCCCCGAGTCGAACGACCAGAGAACGAATTGATAAACCTGGTTCGAGACAAGCCCTTGCACACGAAGGGAAAGGCCGCTGTTGGTCGCGGTCGCGTTTTCGTTAAAAATAAAGTCCTGAAGGATTTGTGCATTAGTGAATGTGGCGGTGTTCGAAGGAGCTGTTCGCCGACGGTCGTCGAGACCAATCCCAAGATCATTCCAAACCGAAACCGTGATCGTGCCGTAGCGAAGAGTATTTGTGCCTACTTGATTTACGCCGCTGCCGCCAATTGCTCCAATGACAAACGCATCAAAACTTTCTTGCGTGTAAACTGGCAGATCGCCGCTGCGATCATTGAAGTCAATTCGGAGTTGCGCCAGAGCACTCTGATTCTCTCCACAGAACAGAACCAGCATCACAACGGCGCAAAAGATTTTTCGAAACTTCATTACGGATTCTCACAAGCATATAGCAAATCACGAAGAAATGTCAGCCGTTGGTTGAAAGTTGTTAAACCGGGATTTTGCATTAGCCCAATATTCCCGTTGGCCGTGAGCACGAAGTATCGTAGCGCAGTTGGAAACCTGCGCTACGGCTCTAATGCAAAATCCAAAAAGCGTGGCGAAATAAATCCCGAACGCGAAAATAGGTCGCAATTGAAAATTGCGGACATATCCCGCACTTCGAACCGCGGAAAATTTCATGCGGCTTTGCTGTGGTTTCTGAAACGCTAATCTTCTCTCGGGTGAGTGCTGCCTTGTAAACTTTCGTTGAAAGAAAGTTGATTTCTCTCCGCCGATTCACGACAACTACCGGCCTTAAATTTTTAAAATTATATTTATGCCCAAAGAAAAACAAGAAACGCAGTTGCTGAATTTGTTGAAATCCATTTTGCCAAAGGCTGTCTCGGACGCGAAGCTCGCCGACAAAATTTATTGCGCCTTCGAGAAAGAAATCTCCACCAAGGAACGCGTCGTCGCGTTTGAGAAGTTTTGCAAACGAACAGAGTTGCTCGACCTGGAGAAAAAAAGTCTCGATGCAGTGCAGAAACAATTCGAGACGACCTTCGGTAAAGGCGCAGTTTCGCTCGTGGCGCATCCAGCCAAGAAAGCGGTGACGGTGGAAGTCGAGACGCCCGATGGAATTTTTGAAAGCGTGATCAAAGTCGGCGCGAACGCGCAGGTTGAGGAAGGCGAAGACGAAGTGAAAGTTAAGTTCGTCGCGTTTCCCGTGGCCATGCCGGGCGATCAAGAACTGGTCTGGATGTTGGGTCGGGACGAACGCATGACGCCAGAAGATGCAGCGATCGCTTTGGGAAAAGCGCAGGAAAGCTTTTGGGAATCCAAAGCGGGACAACAACAGTTGCGCAATCGGGTCGAACGCACATTCCCGGAATTCATCGCGAAAGTGCCGTCAAAAATGTTGAGTGAAGTAAATTTGAAACGTCACTACAAAGACCCAGAGCCGGTGAAACCAATTAAATTGCTCAAGGCGCGCAAGCACGACTGAGTTATTGGTGGGTCACAACTTCAAGCCATTGTTAAGTCGCTATTCCGAAGAATTGCCTCACACTGTCAGATGCCTTTTCGCGCACTCGGTCTCGATTCAAAAATTTTACTGGCGGTTCAGGAAGCCGGTTACACGGAGCCTACACCGATTCAAGTGGCGGCCATTCCGCAGGTGTTGGCGGGCCATGATTTGATCGGCATCGCGCAAACTGGCACGGGCAAGACCGCTGCCTTCACCCTGCCGATTTTGACGAAGTTGTCGGCGCTGATTGGCGGCGGCAATGTTCGCGGCACTCGCGCGCTCGTGCTGGCGCCAACGCGCGAACTCGCTTTGCAAATCGCAGAGAACGTGCGCATTTACGCGAAGCATTTGCCGTTACGCGTGGCGACAGTTTTCGGCGGTGTAAATGAACGTCCGCAGATTGATGCGCTGCGCAATGGAACGCATTTGATTATCGCGTGCCCCGGTCGTCTGCTCGATTTGATGGGACGACGTTGCGCCGATTTTTCCGGGCTGCAATATCTGGTGCTCGACGAAGCCGACCGGATGTTGGACATGGGTTTTATTCCTGCCATCCGGCAAATCATAAAATCGTTGCCGCAGAAACGGCAGACGCTGCTTTTCTCCGCGACACTTTCGCGCGAGATCGAATCGCTCACACATGAATTTCAGCGCGCTCCGAAAACAGTGCAGATTGGTCGTCGCGCGAATCCCGCCGAAACGGTGACGCAACTTGTTTATGAAGTGCCAAAACATTTGAAGTCTGCGCTGCTCGTGCATCTGTTGCGCGATCCAGGCATGAACATGGTGTTGGTTTTTTCGCGCATGAAACATAGCGCCGATCGCATCGCGCGAAATTTAGAAAGCAAAGGAATCAAGACTGCGACATTGCATTCCAATCGGTCGCAAAATCAGCGGCTCAAAGCGTTAAAAGATTTCAAATCCAACGCCGTACGGGTGTTGGTCGCGACAGACATCGCGGCGCGCGGCATTGATGTGGATGGAATTTCGCATGTGGTGAATTACGATTTTCCGATGCACGCCGAGGATTATGTTCATCGCATCGGACGAACGGGACGGGCGCACGCGGTGGGTGATGCCATCAGTTTTGTTACGCCAGAAGATCACGGCGAATTGCGGACGCTAGAACGTTTTATCGGTCGCGGTATTGTGCGGAAAAAAGCGGAGGGATTTAATTACGCCGCTGTCTCGACCGAACCGGAAATTCGAGATCGACCGCGCCAACAACAAGGAGGCCGGCGTCCTTCAAATTCTCAATCTGCGCCTCAGCAAAGAGGGTCGCATCAATCCGGAAATTCAAATCGAAGGCCGCAAGGTGGCGGTCGATTCCGTCCACGCTGAAATTAATTAAGCACCAACGCGTAAATTTCACTTAACTTTGGAATCGCGAATAAA
>JBDSLX010000277.1:0-4546 GCA_039916145.1 Verrucomicrobiota bacterium
TCCCGACTCCTCCAACAGAAAATAGATCCGCGTCTGCGAACAAAGGCGGCTGGTTGAAAATGTTTCAACCCGATCCGCCAGCGGACGTGATGCTGACCGTTCCGGTGGAAATCAATGCGAAGTATCGTTATTGGCAAAACCGAATTCTTATTTCCACCATCATCGGCTACGCGCTGTTTTATTTCGTGCGCAAAAATCTCAGTATGGCGATGCCCGCGATGGGAAAAGATTTGGGCATCACCAAGGTTGATCTGGGATTATTTCTCACGTTGCACGGTTTACTCTATGGCGCTTCCAAATTTATTAATGGTATTTGGGGCGACCGCTGCAACGCGCGAGTTTTCATGGTGACGGGACTGCTTCTCTCGGCGGCGATGAATATTTTCTTCGGGTTAAGTTCCACGGCAATCGCGTTGGGAATTTTTTGGATGATCAATGGTTGGGTGCAGGGAATGGGATTCCCTCCGTGCGCGCGGTTGATGACGCATTGGTTTCCGCCGAAAGTTTTCGCGACTAAATTTGCGATTTGGAACACGTCTCATTCCATTGGCGCATTTTTAATCGTGGTGTTGTGCGGTTATCTTGTTTCGCCACACGGCGAAATGATTCCGGGCAACTGGCGACTTTGCTTTTATGTTCCTGCGGCCATTGCGGTGGTCGGCGCAATTTTCCTTTCGTTCGCGTTGCGCGACACGCCGCCTTCGCTGGGATTGCCGGAAGTGGAAGGAACCGCCGCGCAACCCGTTCGCGCCGATCAAACCCGTTCGTCATTTTTGATGAAACAGGTTTTCACCAATCGCTACATCTGGTTTGTCTCTTTCGCGAATTTTTTCGTTTATACCATTCGTTATGCCGTCCTCGATTGGGGGCCAACTTTATTATCGGAAACGAAAGGAATTAAACTCAACCACGCGGGTTGGATGGTCGCTTCGTTTGAAATCTCCGGCATCGTCGGAATGCTGCTGGCGGGATGGCTGACCGACAAATTCTTCGCCGGACGCGGCTCGCGCACCGCTTTGTTCTTCATGCTTTTCGCCGGGCTGTCGGTGTTTTTGTTTTGGAAATTGCCGAATCAATCAACGCTCTTGAGTACAGGGCTTCTCTGTTGCGCAGGATTTTTTATTTACGGTCCGCAAGCGTTGATTGGAATTATTTCCGCCAACCTCGCCACCAAACACGCCGCCGCCGCTGCCGTCGGGCTGACTGGAATTTTCGGTTACGCCAGCACCCTTCTGTCCGGCGTGGGATTGGGCTATGTCGTTCAACACTACGGATGGACGATGGGTTTCGCCGGACTGATGGTTTGCGCTGCTCTGGGACTGGCGATGTTCGCATTGGCGTGGTCGGCCAAAGCGCACGGTTACGGAGAAGAATCCGAAACGATTAAGAATTAGCGACCGTAGCAGCGGACGTGAGTCTGCTCTAACTTTTCGATTTAAAAATGAGCGGACTCACGTCCGCTGCTACATAAATTTATGAAACTAGCCATTGATTGTGACGAGGCGGGATTGTCGCTGAAGCAACCGATTATTGATCAACTTCGCGCGCTCGGCGTCGAGGTGACCGACCTGAATTGCGCCGCGCAAAGCAAAGTCGATTATCCCGACATCGGTTACAATCTGGCGAAGAAGATTTCTGCGAAAGAATTTGAGCGCGGCATTTTGATTTGCGGCACCGGCCTCGGCATGGCGATGGTGGCGAATAAAGTGGAAGGCGTTTTTGCCGGAACGTGTCACGACGTTTATTCCGCCGAACGTTTGAGCAAAAGCAACAACGCCCAGGTTCTGACGATGGGCGCGCGCGTCATCGGGCCGGAACTGGCGAAGATGGTGGTGGCGGCGTGGGTGAAATCCGAGTTTGAAGCCGGACGCTCTCTCCCCAAAGTCGAACGCATGAGGGAATTGGAGCGAAAAGAATTGGCGCATGCTGAAGGTCGCTCCGCCGGAGCTGCAACGGAGTTTTGACAGGATAAACAGGATTTACAGGATAAAAATCTGCTTCGGCATCCTGTTCATCTTGTTAATCCTGCCAAAAAAAAGCAGAACCAGTTTCTGCGCCGGACTTGCAATCAGCGTCGCCAACAACTCTAATCTCGCCCCATGAATGCGCTTTATGACGGGGACAACCTCCATGTTCTCCGCGAGCAGATTAAAGACGAGAGCGTCGATTTGATTTATCTGGCCCCGCCGTTTAATTCCACGATTACAATCTTGTGCGATGAGAAATAATTGTTTGAAATATTAAGCGATGAGTCTCACAGCAATCGAACTTTGTGCAGGAGGCGGTGGCCAAGCTTTAGGTTTGGAAATGGCGGGTTTTCATCATGTCGCGGCTGTCGAATATGAACCGCATTATTGCACGACTCTCCGAACGAACCGACCTCATTGGAAAGTTGTTGAAGACGATATTCGTAATTTTCGTTCTCAAGATTATTCAGAAATAGATTTGATTGCAGGTGGTGTTCCCTGTCCTCCCTTCAGCATCGCGGGAAAGCAGCTTGGAAGTGATGACGAGCGAGATATGTTTCCCGCCGCGTTGAAAATTATTGAGGCAATTCGGCCTCGTGCCGTGCTTCTGGAAAACGTTCCAGGGCTTGCTTCGGCTAAGTTTGAAAATTATCGACGCATCTGAATTCCTAAATCTAAAACCACTTGTTCAACGGAACCCTTGATATGATCCGTTGCAAACACCTGACATTCCCTATAAAGCCTTTCCAATTCCTGATGAAGTGAAGGTTTAGCTTTTCTGCCCAATCGGATTGCCTGTCGGAATCCTGCACGAAATTCCATGATGCAATTACGAGATTGTTTCAGATTTTCATTTCTCTGCATTTCATCTGGCCAAACACTTTTCCAATAAGCACAAGTTTTGCATTCAACTACACACTTCGTCGAATCATGTGAAAGAAATGACTCCCACCCGCTTTTTGCGAGTTTAAGTTCGTGTAATTGGTCATCGCGGCGTTTCTCGTTATTACATTTTTTGCACGAAAGAATTACATTGCCTGGTATATGCAAGCCTGCTTGAAATCGGTTCATGCCGTCCAAATGCTCAACGGCAGCTCGGTCGTTTTCTAGAGGGATTCTGCAATAACAACAACTGCTCGCAAATTTGGCAACGACTACTGATGTGTAACGGGGATCCGCAACATTTAATTCAAGTGACACAGATATTTTTCGGCTAACTTCATGAAGAAACATTCCAATGAGCTTATTGGCAACGTCGGATTTGGCGCGAGACGTTGCCTTGCGAAGATATGCAGCAGCTTGAAAGCTCATCGGGACTGCTTGGTCTTTCTATCGGTAACCCCAAGAAGCCAATTGGCGTCAACTTTCAGGATGAAAGCCAAAGCTCTAACCTCAAAATCAAAGACGCACCGAGTCCCGCCTTCTACTTTTGCCAAAGCCACGCGGTCAAGTTGGATTCCTTCTTTTGCCAGCCGCCCAGCCAGTTGGTCTTGTGTGAGTGGCGGGTCAAAAAGCTGACGCGCTTCTCTAATTCTGTCGCCGATGATATTGCGCGCGGAACGCTTCTTCGAGCTGGTTGGCATCGGCCATTGTCTAGCAGGAATGCTTACTGTGAGGTGTTCTTTTAAAGAACATCTTGAAAATTTTGGTTGGTGCGGTTTAATTTAATTATGCAACGCCGCTTTTGCCAAATGTGCGGATCGACGAGCAATAATTTTTGGATGACGCGTCCTTCAAGACGGGTTGTTCTTTGTGTTCGTCCGCGTGCCGGTGACGTTGCTCATAATTGGACGGTTTGCGACGAATGCCACGAGGGCATGCGAAGCTTAGCACTAAATCCAAGCCGTAAGGTTCGCTTAACGGGGCACATCGCAGACAAATCAAAAGGTGGTAAAGATGAGCCAAGTAATCTTCGTGCTGTTTGCGCCAACTGCAATGAAGGGCTGCAAAATACCGCTCCACAAACGCCTGACCGCATTCATTTGCTCTCTCAAATTCGGCGAGCTACGATTGACGACCAAAAGGCCGTGCTGGAATGGTTGAATACCAAGTTCGGCATTAAATAGCTGACGATTGACGGATTGCTCTCGCACAAACAACGCGCCGAACATTCGGATTATTTGCCCGACTTAAATTTTAAGAAACTGGCATTCCAATTTTCTCCGCCAATTCTTCCGCGGGATAAGTCCAGATTTCTGCGAGGGTCGGATGATAATGCGGCATTGCGGCCAGTTCGTGAACGGTCATTTGTTTGTGCATCGCCGCGATGATTTCATAGATAAATTCGCTGGCCGTCGGGCCGACGCAACTGGATCATTTTCTTTTCTTGACCGGTTTATCGTGGAGAACAGTGGCGGTGTCTGGTTGTTCGCGTGGGCCGGGCGAAACCACGCGCCAACCTTGATCTTCCAGTTCTTTGAGATGTTTTTTCATGCGGGCGAAAATGGTTTTAACATTGTAATCACATTCGCGCGCGTGTTCTTCGCGAACACGGTAAATGTCTTCGAGGATTTCATTCGTTTTCATCATTCGCCTTTCATCAGTTCCACCGGGGAACAAATCACCGGACATTCTAATCC
>JBDSLX010000278.1:0-3961 GCA_039916145.1 Verrucomicrobiota bacterium
CACCAACGACGCGAGCCAATGGATTTTGGAAAAAGTTGTCGCGCGAGTTCCTGATGGTTTTCTGGCCGTCGGTTTGGTTTATCCAAAGACAGATTCGTCCAGTAACAACGCGCTCGAGAAAACGCGCGCCGCCGCCAGTGTCTTGACCCCCGAACTGGAGCGGGAAGGAATTATTTTATCCGGCTGGACGCTCATCGGCACCGCCATGTTTGATCTGGTGGAAGAAGATTTTCCGCGCGTTCTCCTTCCCATGTTTGCACTTTTAACTTTTTCGCTTTGGCTCGCCTTTCGTCGTGTCAGCGAAGTTTTACTCAGCATGGCCACGCTGATTTTCACCGGCGTGGTTTTATTGCTGGTCATGTCGCTCGCGCATTGGTCATGGAATTTGCTCAACCTGATGGCGGTGCCGCTGCTCCTCGGCGCAGGCGTCGATTACAGCATCCACATGCAACTGGCGTTGCGGCGTCACGGCGGAAATATTCGTGAAGTTCGCCGCAGCATTGGCCGCGCTCTCTGGCTTTGCGGCGGAACCACAATCACCGGCTTCGGCTCGCTCGCGTTTTCCAATAACGCTGGCCTCGCAAGTCTCGGAAAGGTTTGTTCCGCAGGCGTTGCCATCTCCATGCTCACGTCCATTTATCTTTTGCCGATCTGGTGGCGCACTTTTGCCCCAAAAAATCTGGAACCGAAAAAACACACGTGACCAAAGAACTTCCTCCATCCAGCAAACCGTCCAGTTTCTATCGCAGTGGTTTTTGGAATCTTGGCCTGGCTTTGGCGCGAAATTTGCCGTCGCGTTTTTCGCAAATGATTTGTCGAGTTATCGCCGCTGTTTATTGGAACTTGAATTCAACTCGTCGAAACAGTGTCATCGAAAATCTCGCGGGCGTATTGAATGGAGATCGAGCCAAAGCCGTTGTGGTTGGTAAAAAATTATTTCAGCATTTCGCCATCAAGCTCGTCGATTTATGGCGTTACGAAAGCGGAATTCCCATCGACAATTTGTTTTGTGAACTGACGGGCTGGGAACATTTTCTCGCCGCGCAAAATCTAAAGCGTGGCGTCCTCATTCTCACGCCGCACCTCGGCAATTGGGAATTCGGCGCGCCGTTGTTGTCCCAACGTGGATTCAAGCTGCTCGTCGTGACGCTTGATGAACCGGACGATCAACTCACCGAAATGCGCCAGGCCGCGCGCGCCAAATGGGGAATTGAAACTTTGGTCATTGGAAAAAATCCATTCGCGTTTGTGGAAATCATCCGACGACTCGAAGATGGAGCGACCGTCGCGCTCTTGGTGGATCGTCCGCCGTCGAGCAGCGCTGTAATGACGCAACTTTTTGGAAAACCTTTTGCCGCGTCCGTCGCCGCCGCCGAACTCGCCCGCGCATCTGGATGTGTTTTGTTGCCGGTTTATTTGCCACGAGTGACAAACGGTTATGCCGCGCACATCTTGCCCGAAATTTCTTACAACCGTCCCGGACTGCGAAGCGTGGAAGCACGACAGAAATTGACTCAACAAATCGTGGACGCTTTCGAGCAGCCGATTCGCGAACATTTGGATCAGTGGTATCATTTCGTTCCAATATGGCCGACGGCAGATGCGTCAAAGAAAATATGATTGGAAAAAATTTAACCGCCCTCACCCCGGCCCTCTCCCCCAGGAGAGGGAAGTCGTGGATTTCGCATTCTGGCATTACGAATGCACTTCAATCTTTTCCCGTCGCAGAGGAAATGTTTACAGCCATCAAAAACAGATGGGCTGTTCCAAGCTTTCTCCCTCTCCTCGGGGGTGAGGGCCGGGGTGAGGGCGGACGTTTTATTTCCCTGAAAAAATTCACCTTGGTTTTCGCGCTGCTCCTTTCTTTCGCAACTCCGCAAACCATTCACGCGGCGAACCCAAGCGAACTTGTTTCCAACTGGCTTCTCAACCAAACGAACATTCAAACCTGGTCAGCGGATTTTGTTCAGACACGCTCGCTCAAATCCTTAACGCAACCGCTGATGTCCACCGGCTTGGTTTGGTTCGCCGCGCCCAATCGTTTTCGTTGGGAGCTTGGACAACCCGCGCAAACCATCGCCGTGCGTCAACCGGAACAGATGCTGGTGATTTATCCAAAACTAAAACGCATCGAAAAATATCCGTTGAGCGGGACTTCCGCCGGTCCGTGGCGTGATGCGCTCGCTTTGCTGGAAGCGGGATTTCCTCGTAATCGCGCCGAATTGGAATCGCGCTTCAACATTCAATCGACCGAAATCAAAAACGGCGTTTGCGAGTTGACCTTGCAGCCCAAATCTTCCGCCGCACGCCGGATGATGTCGCAAATTAAAATCGCCTTCAGCACGAACGCTTTTCTGCTCCGCGCAACTGAACTTCAATTTGCCGACGGCTCGACGATGCGAAATGATTTTAAAAACCCGAAGCTGAACGAGAAATTGGATGAATCTTTATTCTCCCCCGCCCTCGCGCCAGACTTTAAAATGGTTGAGCCAATGAAAAAGTAGTTGGATTGGCCGCGTCACAACGCCATATTTCCCGCGTAGCACTGGAGCACACGACATGTTGGCGAGTATCGAAACTTTTTTTATTTTCCTGCTGATCGCGGGCGGCTCTGCTCTTTTCAACTGGCTGAAAAAGCGTGGCGAAAAATCAGAAGATTGGAGTGAGTCGGAAATGCCGCCTCCAACGCGCCGCACCCCCACTTCCACGCCTCCATTGGCTCCGCCCGTTTCGCGTCCCGCTAAAACTACGAACTGGGAAGAGGAATTGCGGCGCATGCTGGAAGGAGCCGTTCCCACAACGCAGAATCCGGCTCCGCCGCCGCTTGTCATTCAGGAACGAAAGCCCCCGCCCGTTGTGCGGCAACCCTCACCTTTCCCGCAAGAACGCCCAACGATGACTTTACCGAAATCGTTCGAGCAAAAATTTTACAAAGCGCACTGCAATTATTGCGACGAACACATTGAGTTCCCATCGAGCGCGATGGAGGAAGTCATTTCCTGCCCGCATTGTTATCGGCCCACGGTCTTGCGTCCCTTCGAGAATACCCGCGTGGAAACGCTCGCACACCAAACGGAATTGAGTTCCTTCGCCTCGGTCACGAAGAAATACGATGCGGCTGCGAACTTAAGTGAACGAGTGGCGGCGCACATGCATGGCGTCGGTCATCAAGCGGTGGGAATGACCTCGATTGAATCGACAAAAAAACTTTGGCCAGAAGTCGCCGAAACCAAAGCGCTCTTCAAAAATGCAAAAACGGTGCGGCAAGCCATGATTGCTTCGCTGATTCTTTGTCCACCCAAAGCGTTGGAAAACTAAATGTAGCAGCCGACGTGAGAAGGCTCATTCGTTTCTCGGATGATTTCTGAGCCTCCTCACGTCGTCTCCTGCGATTTCAAAATGAAAAAGCGGCGCTCTTTCGAAGCGCCGCTACGATTTAAAATATCACTGAAGAACTATTTCGCGCCTTGGTCAATCCACGCGCGGATCAAAGCAATATTCTCTTTGCTCACCGCGTCAACCGTCCCGTCCTTTTTCTCTGGCGGCATCGCAGTGTCTTCATCAAGCCGTGCGACCGCGATGACGAGCGAGCTTTCGGCGCTTTTGCCTTTGATGACATTGGGACCTTCTTCGCCGCCTTTCAACGCGGCTTCCAAACTATCGAGACGCAATTTGCCTTTTTGTTTTTCTTCACCGTGACATTTGAAACAGGCCTTCTCGAAAATCGGTTTGATGTCCTTGTCGTAAGTCACATCCTTTTTGTCTGAGGCGGGCGGAAGTTTACTGGTGTCCACTTTTTCCGCTGCAGTGGCAGTGAAAACCGCGAGCGAAAAGCTCGATGCGAGCGCAATTGCAAAAAATTTATTCTTCATAATGTGGTTTAGAATTAACTGATTTTTCTGACGTTTAACAATGGAAAATGTTCAGGTTTTTTTGGGAGTATGTCTTTGACAAACAGGGT
>JBDSLX010000279.1:0-28418 GCA_039916145.1 Verrucomicrobiota bacterium
ATCGGGGAATTGAAATATTTGAAAACCAAGTTTTCAACGATGCTATTGCTTTGGCCGCTCACAGCGAGGGGTTGCTGACTTATTGGTTTAGTAAAGGGCATTCTGATGAAAGACCGGTTTCAGAAATGGAATTGGATCAGATGCAATTTTATCGCGGAGAAAAGATGATTCGTCAGATTTCTTTTAGCGAACTTCGGTTAGGCCGTTGGAAGGATATGCTGAAATCAATACCAGCCGTTTCTGGTTCGGATGCATTCAAACTCTACGACACCTACGGCTTCCCGCTCGACCTCACCGAATTGATGGCGCGAGAACGAGGTTTGACCGTGGACAAAGAAGGTTTTGAAAAGTTGATGGAAGAACAGCGCGCTCGCGCTCGCGCCGCGCAGAAGAAAGAAGTCATTTCGCTTTCGGAAATTGAAAGCACCACGCCAACGAAATTCGTCGGCTTCGATCATCTCGCGGTTGCCGCCAAAGTTTTGGAAGTGGTCAAGGTGAAGGACAAAAACGCCGTCATCCTCGACACTTCGACCGCTTACGCCGAAATGGGCGGGCAACTCGGCGACACCGGCGAGCTGAGTCACGGCGGCCAGATGTGGCGCGTCGTCAACACGCAGAAGAGCGGCAACACCTGGCTCCACTTCATCGAAGATGAAGCGGGGAGCGCAGCCGGCCCGGCTGCTGCAATCGGCGGCTCGCCGATTGCTCGTTCCGAAAAACTAGAATCGGGGAAACGAGAATCCGGCGGGCCGCCGGATTCTGCACGCGAGCCGCGTGCGCTCCCCATCGCTGGCGCGACGGTTACGCTTTCGGTTGATCGCGACCGCCGCAACGCGATTCAGCGACATCACACCGTCACGCATTTGCTGCATTGGGCGTTGCACGAAGTCGTGAGCAAAGAGGCGTCGCAAAAAGGTTCGTTGGTCGCGCCGGAAAAGTTGACGTTCGATTTCAACAGCGCGCCGCTTACGCCCGAACAACTCAGCGACATCGAAAAACTCGTCAACGAACGCATCCTCGAAAACGTGGGCGTGTCGTGGACGGAAGTTCCTCACGCCGACGTGAAATCGCGCAAAGATGTGATGCAATTTTTCGGCGACAAATACGGCGACACCGTGCGCGTCGTGCAAATCGGCGGCGGAGCAGGGAAGCTGGACGGTTATTCCATGGAACTTTGCGGCGGCACGCACACGCGCGCGACCGGCGAAATCGGTTTGTTCCGCATCGTCGGCGAAAGCGCGATTGCCGCAGGCGTCCGGCGCATCGAAGCGGTGGCTGGTTTGGAAGCTTACAATCGCGCGAATCAGGAATTGCAGCTGATCAAATCCGTTGCCGGAAAAATCAATTCACCCATCGGCGAACTGGAAAAGAAAATCGAAGCCTTGCTTGCGCAGCAAAAAGAAATCGAGAAACAACTTAAAGCTGTTCAGCAAAAACAAGCTGCTGGAAACGCAAAGGAACTTCTCGCAAAAGCAAAAGAGACGAACGGCATTCCAGCGATTATCGAAAACCTCGGCTCCGTGGACGGAGATACGCTGCAAACGATTGCTGATTCTCTAAAGAGCCAGTTCAAAGGCGTGATCGTTCTCGGCGGAGTTGCCAACGGCGCAGTTTCTTTGATCGCGGCTGTGACTCCAGAATTTACCGCAAAAGTTCAAGCCGGAAAAATCATCCAAACCATCGCGCCCATCGTCGGCGGCAAAGGCGGCGGCAAACCCGACAACGCGCGGGGCGGCGGCAAAGATGCGAGCCAGCTGGATGAAGCACTGTTGAAGGCAAAAAATTTACTGGGGTAAAGTTTGGCAAAGTTCCGCGGCAGGACATTCGCACTTGCCTTCCTCGCGTGGTCTGGAAAATTCGCAACCGTGAGCAACGACATTCCATCTTCACGAGTTTCGCCCCAAGAGACTTCAGCGATTTCCCCATTAGTCTTACCATTAACGGAAGTGGGAAAATCGACGGGACAGTGGACGTTGACATTGCACCCTTCTCATCTCGCATTGGCGGATGCGCCGGGAGCCCAGCCCTACATCATTCTCCGCGAGCAAATGATGAAATCAGCGATTTTGATGGAAGGGATGCGAACGCTCTTAATCAAACAGCCGCGCAAAATAAACTTTAAGTTATCGCCTGAATCAACTGCTGCGCTGGCAGACTGGATCGGGAAATCTGTCATCGCGGCTCAATATCTCAAGCAGCGTTATGCCTTCATGCTTCCAGTAGCCGTGATATGGATAATCGGATCGTTGCCAATATCGAGAAGTTCATCCGGCTCTGCTGATGCGCTTCCATTTGACCCGATCGGTTTCTGTTTGGGCTCGACGTTGGTAATTACGTGGGCTTGGGCCAAGTGGCGGCCTAATCCAACTTTGTTTCTCGTGGATTCGATTTGGTTCCTCGCCTTGGCTGTTAGTCTGGTTGTGGATGTGGTAAATGGCCGGAGCAAGGGCTGGCTGGTGTTAGTAGCATTTATGCTTTGGCTGGTGGTGTCGGGAATTAAACATTTCCGACGATTTCGGGGAACTAGCATCGCGTCGCAGAGAAATAAATAATTGAACGAGGTAGTTGAGTAGTGCGTCTGAGTTGGTGAAAGCAAGTGCTTGAAAAAGGGAAATAAGTAAGTAGTATTCAAAAATCCTATGAAAAAACTGATCGTTTGTTTCGCGTTGGCCGCCTTCGCCGCTCTGCCGGTGTTTGCGGGTGAGAAATGTTGCAAAGACAAAAATAAAGTAGCTTGCGCCGACAAAGCCAAGGCCGAATGCGCCAGCAAAAGCGCGTGTAGCAAAACTCCTTCAAAGCAGACTCTTTTAAGCCCAAAAGCGGCTGAATTAAAAAAGAGCTAATTGATTTTAGTTTGCTTCACGAACACACCTCGCTCTTCCGGGCGGGGTTTTTTGTTGCTGGCGGTTGTGGGCGGCTTCGTTAGATTCCGTTTCGCAGAATGAAAATACCATTTGATTCCATTGAGTCGGTCATCGGTGATTTGCGCAAAGGCAAACTTGTAATCGTCGTTGATGATGCTGACCGAGAGAATGAAGGCGATTTGATCATGGCCGCCGAGAAGGTGACGCCGGATGCGATCAATTTCATGGCGAAGTTCGGTCGTGGCTTGATTTGTGTGCCAACAATGTCAGAGCGATTGAAGCAATTGGGCATCGAACAAATGGTCGTGCAGAACCGCGACACATTTAAAACGGATTTTCAGGTCAGCGTTGATGCGGCGAAAAATATTTCCACCGGAATCAGTGCGGCGGATCGGGCGCAAACCATCAAAGTCATGGCTGACCCAACTGCGTTGCCAAATGATTTGATTCAGCCTGGACACATTTTTCCGTTGCGCGCAAAGGCGGGCGGGGTTTTACAACGCGCCGGTCACACCGAAGCGGCGGTTGATTTAGTCAAGCTCGCCAGCTTTCGGCCAATGGGTGTGATCTGCGAAATCATGAGCGACACCGGCGAAATGGCGCGCCTGCCGGAGTTGCGAAAATTTGCCAAACGTCATCGCCTGAAAATTTGCACGATTGAATCGCTCATTAAATTTCGCCGCACCCGCGAGAAATTGGTCGAACACATTGAAGTCGTAAAAATGCCGACTGATTACGGTGATTTTGATTTGCATCTCTACCGCTCCAATCTCGACGGCCAGCATCATCTCGCTTTGGTGAAAGGCGAAATTTCCGGGAAGAAAAATGTTTTGGTCCGCGTTCACAGCGAGTGTTTGACCGGCGACGTTTTCGGTTCGCGCCGTTGCGATTGCGGTCCGCAACTTCATCAAGCGATGAAACAAATCGCCAAGGAGGGCAGGGGCGTGATTGTTTATATGCGACAGGAAGGTCGCGGCATCGGTCTCGGCCCAAAAATCCAAGCCTACAAATTGCAGGAAAACGGCTACGACACAGTGGAGGCAAATTTGAAACTCGGTTTTAAAATGGATTTGCGCGAATACGGTTTGGGTGCGCAAATCATGGTTGATCTCGGATTGAAAACAATTCGTCTGCTGACGAACAATCCAAAAAAAGTAGTTGGGCTTGATGGTTACGGATTGGAAATCGTTGAACAAGTTCCAATTCGTATCAAAGCCAATCCGCACAATGAGAATTATCTGAAAGCAAAGCGAGAAAAGCTTGGGCACTTAATTTAGAAATGTTTTCAAAAATGTTGCGGGCCAATCCAAAATCCAAATCAAGCACGACAGACGGCAACTTTGTCATTGTTGCTTCAAAATATAATGGGCAATACGTCGAAGCGATGGTGCGCGCAGCAAAAGTAGAACTGCTCAGCGCAAAAGCGAAAATCAGAATCATCCGCGTTCCGGGCGCGTTTGAAATTCCAGTGGTCGCCGCGAAACTCGCCCGCATTTCAGCAAAAGATTTATCCGCCATTATTTGTCTCGGAGTTATTTTGCGCGGCGCGACGACTCACGCCCAACACATCGCCGAAGCGGTCAGCAGCGCTTTGATGCAGATTCAAATTGCCTACGAGGTTCCCGTGATTCACGAAGTTTTGCTTTTGGAAAATGACGAGCAGGCCAAAGCGCGTTGCCTCAGCAAAACTCACAATCGCGGAACCGAGGCGGCGCAGACTGCGATTGAGATGACGCGTGTGATGAAATCGCTTGTTGAATAGAAAGCCTTGAGGCGCGTCGAAAGTTTGTGAAAAGTTTCACGAAATCGGCTTGAAGTTATTTTGGTCAATGTTAGTTTCCGAAACGTTCGTAAAAATAAAAATAATCTATGAAAAATTCGGTTCGTTTAATTACAATTTTAACTCTCGTTGCCGCGCTGCATTCCGCTTCGGCTGCGGATGTCACGGGGACAATCACACTCAAAGGCACCCCGCCGCCTGAGAAAGATCTTCCGCTGACCGCAGAGTGTGGAGCGCTTCACAAGGCGCCTTTGAAAACACGTTTATACATGGTTGGAGACAAAGGCCAGTTAGCGGGCGCAATTGTCGTCATCAAAGGCGTCAATTCCAAATCTTCCGGCGCTGAGGCGAAGCCAATTTTGATGGATCAGGTCGGCTGCGAATATTCTCCTTACTTTTCTGCGGTTCAGACCGGGCAAAAAGTTCTCGTGAAAAATTCCGATCCGGTTATGCACAATGTTCATCCCATGCCTACGGTCGTCGGCAACAAAGAAGAGAATAAAGCGCAAATGCCAAAGGCGCCGGAGCTGCAATTTGTATTCGATAAACCCGAACACTTCATGAAGTTTTCTTGTCAGGTTCATCCGTGGATGATCGCGTACGTCAGCGTGTTCGATCATCCTTATTTCGCCGTGACAGGAAAAGACGGCACTTACAAGATTGCGAATGTTCCACCCGGAAAATACACGATGGAAGTTTATCATCGCAAAGCCGCTCCGGTTGCTTCGCCAGTAACAAAAGAAATCGAAGTGAAAGATTCGGCGGCAACCGCAGATTTCACACTCGAAGTAAAATAGCTTTTTAAAGTCTGACGAACCGCTGGGGCGATGAGCCGCAGCGGTTTTCGTTTTTCAGCACAGAAAATGTCTCGCTCGTCCAACAATCCGTGGCTCCATCGCTTCGCTGTTTTCACGGCGATTTGCACGCTGCTGCTCATTGGCCTGGGAGGGTTAGTGACGAGTCATGGAGTCGGGATGTCCGTGCCAGATTGGCCGACGACTTACGGCTACAACATGTTTCTCTTCCCAGTTTCCAAATGGGTCGGCGGAATTTTTTACGAACATACGCATCGTCTGTGGGCATCGGAAGTCGGCCTTTTGACATTAACTTTGACGTGCCTGTTGTTCGGAAAAAGAGCGCGTTGGATTTTACGCTCTCTGGGAGTGATTCTGCTCGCAAGCGCTCTGTTTGTTTTGTGGCGTCATCAAAGTTGGACCGCTGGAATTTTTTACGGAACAAATGGAGTTTTGATGTTCGCAATCAGTTTCGGGCTGGCCGATGGGGAACGATCGCCAAAATGGCTGCGGCAGCTTGGCCTATTATCTTTTATCCTCGTGGTGGCGCAGGGAATTCTCGGCGGGTTGCGGGTTACGGAAATGAGAGATGAAATCGGGATTTTCCACGCGGCGCTCGCACAGGTCTTTTTGGTTCTCGTCAGCGCCATTGCTTTATTCACGAGCAATTGGTGGCAGCGATTAGCTATTCCCCGGCAAACCTTTCCGAGCAAAAATTTGCGCCACTTTGCCGTTGCGACCACTTTACTTATTTTTGTCCAGCTCATTTTGGGCGCAACGATGCGCCATCAACACGCGGGTTTGGCTATTCCTGATTTCCCATTGGCCTATGGAAAAGTTTGGCCATTAACTGATGCAGCTTCCATCCAGGCAATCAATCAAAACCGATTTGACTCGACTGACCCCAATCCAATCACGGCGGTTCACGTCGTGGTTCACATGTTCCATCGCATTACTGCGTTTCTGATTCTGTTTAGCGTCGGATTCGTCGCGTCTCAATTTAGGAAAACACTCGGCGCAAAGAATCCATTGGCGCGTCTTTCGTTGATTTGGTTCGGAATGATTTTGGCGCAACTTGGTTTGGGAATTCTCACGGTGTTGAAAAACAAACCCGCTGACATCGCGACCGCTCACGTGGTGTTGGGCGCGGCCAGTTTGGTAATGGGGGCAATGATTACGATCATCGCGCGAAAAATTTCCGTTGAAGGAAAAAAATCAATGCGGCATGTTGTCGCCGCATCGTCGGTCAAACCTGCCTCTGGTTCCAAAGCTGCGTTGACCACCTAAATGAAAGCAACCGCCCAACCATTGATTGAGCCGCTCGTCGTGACGGAGAAAACGCGCTTCGCCATTTTGTCCGAACTCGTCAAGATGCGCCTGACCAGCCTTGTGTTGTTGACGACTGCGGTTGGATTTTACGTCGGCGTGCGCGGCCCGATGAATTGGACACTTCTGTTTCACACACTTTTGGGAACGGCATTTGTGGCCAGTGGCGCGGCTGCACTCAATCAATTGATCGAACGCGAACACGACGCAAAAATGCGGCGCACGGAAGATCGTCCATTGCCTTCAGGCAGACTTCAGCCGGAAATGGCTCTTCTTTTTGGCGGAATCATTTCGAGCATCGGCCTCGGCTATTTGGCTTTGAACGTAAATCTGCTCACGAGCATTTTGGGAATTGTCACGCTTCTAAGTTATCTCTTTGTTTACACGCCGCTAAAAAGAATCACGTCGTTGAACACCGTCATCGGCGCAATTCCCGGCGCATTGCCGCCGCTCATGGGTTGGACAGCGGCACGCGGCGAAATTAATGCCGAAGGCTGGTCCCTCTTTGCGATTTTATTTTTCTGGCAGCTTCCGCACTTTCTCGCCATCGCCTGGATGTATCGCGAAGATTATGCGCGCGGCGGCTTCGTCATGTTGCCTGTGATTGATCCAGATGGAATCCGCACGGGCAAACAAGCGGTCAGTCACACATTAGGATTGATGTCCGTCAGTTTATTTCCAGTGCTGCTTGGTTTGGCCGGTTGGTATTATTGCGCGGGAGCAATTTTGTTTGGTGCATTATTTTTGACGGCGGCGATTCGATTTTCAAATCGCCTGACGATGTCTTCGGCGCGGCAACTTTTCTTTGCATCAATTATTTATTTGCCGTTGTTACTTGGGCTAATGGTGTTCGATAAAATAAAAAATTTAAATCTAAACTGATTCTGCCGTTGACACTGAAACCAGCGCGCCTTTAACTAGCCCGCTAAAAATTCGGTTAAGATAATTTCGGTTTTCGGCGGCGAAAAATAAAAAGCCATGCAGCATACAAATCACGATTTACACCACGGTCATGATCACGACCATGCTCATCACGAGCCGGGTTTTTGGGGCAAATACGTTTTCTCCACCGACCACAAAGTCATCGGCATTCAATACGCCATCACCGCACTGGTTTTTCTTTTCTTCGGATTTTCTTTGATGATGCTGATGCGTTGGCAACTCGCTTATCCCGGAAAAGCAATTCCCCTCGTCGGCTCTCTTTTGCACAACATGCTGGGCGACGCTGCGCCGGGCATCACTGATGCGAGCGGAAAAATCACGGGTTACATCATGTCCGCAGATTTGTATAACGCCTTTGGCGCGATGCACGGAACGATCATGGTGTTTCTCGGAATCGTGCCGCTTGCTTTCGCTGCCTTCGGAAATTTCGTTGTGCCATTACAAATCGGCGCACCTGACATGGCTTTTCCTCGCGTCAACATGGCGAGCTACCAATCCTTTGTCGTCGGTGGTGTCATCATGTTGGTCAGCTTTTTTATTCCGGGTGGCGCGGCGTCGGCTGGTTGGACTTCTTATTCGCCCCTCGCCACGCTGGGTTCGACCCACGGCCAAACCTTTTGGATCATCGGAATGGTTTTTCTGATCACGTCGTCCCTGCTTGGCGCGGTTAATTTCATTGCGACAATTATTCAAATGCGCGCTCCGGGAATGAATTGGATGCGCCTTCCGTTTTTCGTCTGGGCGCAATTCGTCACCGCGTTTCTATTGTTGCTCGCGTTTCCTCCGCTTGAAGCAGCTGCTGTTATGCAGTTGATGGACAAAGTCGCGCACACCAGCTTTTTCCTTCCGACGGGTTTAGTTGTTTCCGGCCAACTCGCAAACATTAGCGGTGGCGGAAGCCCTCTTTTGTGGCAACACTTGTTTTGGTTCCTCGGTCATCCAGAAGTCTATGTTTTGATTTTGCCAGCGATGGGAATCGTTTGCGAAATTATCGCCAACAACACTCGCAAACCAATCTGGGGATATAAATCTCTCGTCTATTCCACACTCGCGATTGGATTTCTGTCCTTCATCGTTTGGGCGCATCATATGTATCTCACTGGAATGGGGACGAAGATCAGCACGTTTTTCCAAACGACGACGATGATCATTTCGATTCCGTCGGTGATTATTTTGACCTGCTTCTTTATTTCGCTTTGGGGCGGATCAATTCGTTTCAACACGCCAATGCTTTTCTGCCTGGCGTTTTTGCCGATGTTCGGAATCGGCGGGTTGACCGGGCTTCCGCTCGGGTTCAATTACAGCGATCTCTTTTTGCATGACACTTATTATGTTATCGCGCATTTCCATTACATCGTCGCGCCCGGAACTATTTTCGCGCTCTTCGCCGGGATTTATTATTGGTATCCCAAAGCGACCGGACGGCACATGAGTGAATTCTGGGGTAAAGTTCACTTCTGGCTTTCATTCCTGTTTATGAATTTAATTTTCCAGCCGATGTTCGTGCAAGGCATGGCGGGATTAAATCGCCGTCTCTACGATGGCGGCGCAACTTACGCTGGCGTTGCTGACCCTGCCACTGGATTGGTTGTTGGCATCCCGCAAGTTTTTCTGGATTTGAACAAAATGATTTCGCACGCCGCCTGGGCGCTGGCTTTGGTGCAAATTCCTTTCATCATCAATTTTTTCTGGAGCATGAAGAACGGGAAGAAAGTCACCTCTGATAATCCGTGGGAAGCGACCACGCTCGAATGGCAAACGCCGACCCCTCCGCCGCACGGGAATTTTTTAACCGAGCCGCACGTTTATCGTGGGCCTTACGAATACAGCGTGCCCGGTCACGGAAAAGATTTCACTCCGCAAAACGAACCCGAACACGGCGCTCCGCAACCCATTCCTCAAAAAGCACATTAATTTCCATGGAAATTCCATACACAGTTAAACCCCGTCCTGACACCGGACTTTACAACGCCAAAGTCGGCATCTGGCTTTTTCTCGCGTCCGAAGTGATGCTGTTCGGCGCGCTTTTCTCCGCTTATATTTTGTTGCGCGTCGGGGCTTCGGCAGGAACCTGGCCGCACGGTTTGCTCAACGTCACCCTCGGCACCATCAACACAATTGTGCTCATCACATCCAGTATCACCGTCGTGATGGCGTGGGTCTCACTTAAACTGAACCAATTTGGGAAATTTAAAATGTATCAAGCGATCACTTTGTTGTGCGCGCTGGCTTTTTTGGGAATTAAATCCGTTGAATACAAAGATAAATTCTCCCATTACCAAATTATAAAAAAAGATGGCACCTATGTGGACGGTCACATGCACGGCGCGACTTATCTCGACAAGGAAGGAAAATCCCGCGAAGAACACAAATTTCACGGCTTAAGTTTCAAAGAGAACAACGTGGAATATTCCTTAAAGGAAGTCGTGTTAAATGGAATTGAAGCCGCGCAACTATCGGAAATCAACGAACCGCACAAAGACAAAGAGCACAAACACGAACACAAAAATATTTCCGTTCCCGCCGCTGAAATCCAAAAAATCAACAACTACGGCCCGTGGCACAACACTTACATGGCGATTTATTTTACGCTGACCGGGTTGCACGCCTTGCACGTGATCGGCGGCGCGCTGGTCATTGGTTTTCTCTGGGGACCGGGCGCTAAAATGTGGCGCACAGAACCTGAACGATTCACCAACCGCATCGAAGTTTCGGGTTTGTTCTGGCACTTCGTTGACCTGGTTTGGATTTTCCTTTTTCCTGTGCTTTATCTTCTCTAAAACTATGAGCGACAATCACACAGCACACGACGTCAGCAAACATGTGCGCGGATATTTAATAGTTTTCGGCGCGTTACTCATCGGAACAGTTCTGACGGTTTGGGCCTCACACTTTCATTTCGGCAACAAAGACAGCAACGTCGGCAACATCGTCGTCGCATTGATTATCGCTTTGACCAAAGCTTTTCTGGTGGCAGGCTATTTCATGCATCTCATCTCGGAAAAGAAATTGATTTACTCAGTTCTTGCATTCACCGGTTTCTTTTTTGCCGGATTAATGTTTCTTACTTTGTGGTCAATGCACCCGCAGAACATTGTCCACTTTAAATAAAATGTCCCTGAAAGCTTTCCATATTATTTTCATAGCTGCCTCGACGTTGCTCGCCTTCGGATTCGGGGCGTGGGAGTTACGAAATTATTTCGCTACGGGAGAAAATCAATCCCTTTGGTTTGGAATTCTTTCGCTGCTGGCAGGAGTTGCTTTGCTTTGGTACGGCAAGGTCGTTTTGAAAAAGTTGAAACACATCAGTTATCTATGACCCGCGCTAAACTCTTGCTTGTTTCAATTTTCATCGGCGTGTTTGCGGTGATTTCCACGCCGTCAGCGTTGGCCTGTGCGACTTGTTTCGGCGCCTCCGATTCTCCCATGGCCAAAGGAATGAACTGGGGAATATTTTCTTTACTCGCCGTGATCGTCTGCATGCTTTCAGGCATTGCCAGTTTTTTTGTTTTCCTCGCCAAAAAATCTGCGCAAATCGCGTCCGCCGCTGCAACCGAACAACTCTCTTCAGCAACGAAGAACGATTATACCAATGAATCAGTACTTTGACTTAACCAAACTCCTGCAATTGCCGATCTTGGCTTCTGAGCATGGCAAACACGTTGACGCGCTCATCATCTGGGTGCATTGGCTGATGATCGCGCTGTTCATCGGTTGGCTGGCTTTTTTCTTTTACGCGATTTTCCGTTTCCGCAAATCCAAAAATCCGAAAGCAGATTACACCGGCGCCAAGACCCACGCTTCAACCTACATAGAGGTCGCCGTTGCTGTCGTCGAAGGGGTATTGCTCCTCGGTTTGGCCATTCCGCTCTGGGCGAAATCCGTGGATAAATATCCGGCAGAAAAAGACGCCACTGTGCTGCGCGTCACGGCTGAACAATTTCAATGGAACTCACGCTATCCGGGCGCCGACGGAATTTTCGGCAAGCAAGACGCTAAGTTCGTTGCGGCGGATAATCTTCTTGGCTACGTCGCCGCCGACCCGAATGGAAAAGACGACATCACCCCGCCATTTGGAGAAATACATGTTCCGGTAAACAAGCCGGTCATCGTTTACCTTAGTTCAAAAGACGTCATTCATTCATTTCAACTCGACCCGATGCGCGTCACACAGGATGCGATTCCGGGCATGCCCAGAATCCCGACCCAGTTCACGCCTATTCGAGTGGGAAAATATCTGATTACCTGCGCGCAACTTTGCGGGAGTGGGCATTCGACAATGAAAGGCAATTTCGTTGTGGACACGGCCGAAGATTATCAAAAATGGTTGTTGGAAAAATCCAAATCGACCAGCGCGACGACTTTCGAATAGAGCGCCGCCGTGTTAACACTTTTCAGGAGCAGTTTCGCACTGTTTTATTGGCGGGCTGCTCCTGAATTTTTTCAGACATGAACTCAAACTTTAAACGCATCCAGTTTTTTGTTTGGGGATTTTTACTGCTCGTCATCGTCGTTATTGTGGGCGCGTTTATCCGATCAAAATTTGACAATCAACAATCGACCAAACCGCTGTTGGTTTACGGAGAAATCGCCGATTTTTCCCTGACAAATCAGAGCAACGAGATAATTTCTCTCGATAAACTCCGTGGGCAAATCTGGATAGCGGACGTCATTTTCACCCGGTGCCCGCTGCAATGTATTCGCATGACCAAGCGGATGCGCCAATTGCAGGAAGCCTTGCCGAAAGACGCTTCTGTAAAACTGGTTTCCATCACCGCCGATCCGCAGTTTGACACCCCGGAAGTTTTTAAAAATTACGCACAGCAATACGGCGCGGATCAAAGCAGATGGTCATTTCTCACGGGAGCCAAATCCGAGATCAACCGGCTTGTTGTCGAAAGTCTTAAGTTGGTGATTTACGAAAAAAAGCCGGAAGAACGCGAAGTGCCCGCCGATCTTTTTCTGCACAGCACGAAATTTGTTTTAGTCGATCAACAAGGCCGCGTGCGCGGCTGGTTTGACGGCGAAAAAGAGGAAACAAAAGGCGAAATTATTCGCGCTGTAAAAACCCTTCTCCGATAATAACGTCTATGACTCTTTCTGACTTGCCGCCGATCAATGCCGGTCTGAATTCGTTGAGCACAGTGTTTCTGACACTCGGCTACATTTTCATTCGCCGAAAGAAAATCGCCGCGCACCGCAACTGCATGATCGCCGCGTTTTGCACTTCGACGATCTTTCTTATTTGCTATCTCGTTTATCATTACAATGCCGGGCGAACCACATTCAAAGATCCACAATGGTTTCGTCCGTTTTATCTCGGCCTTTTGCTCACGCACACCGTTCTTGCCGTCGTGATTGTGCCGATGATTTTGATGACATTGAATCGCGCCATGAAAGCGCGCTACGAGTTGCACAAAAAAATCGCGCGCTGGACCTGGCCGCTCTGGATGTATGTCTCGGTGACCGGCGTGCTGATTTATTTTTTGCTCTATCAAATTTTTCCGCAGCATTAGCGCCGCGTCAGTCGCGAAATGCGGATGATTGAAAGCACGGGAAGCAAGAATCCTGTTACAACGAAAAGAAACCAAATTGAATACACCGCATACTTTGGCCAGATGTAGTAATCGAGCAGGATTCCATCGACCGAGTTTGCTTGCCGATGGATAAACGGCGGAAACCAGGAAACCATGAATGGCGGAGCGTCATCCCAACAATGATAAAGATGTTCTGGTGCAACCAACGCCCAAATTATCCCCATCAAGAATAACGATGGGAGAAGAAAAACAGTATAAGCCAACAAGCGCTTAGCAGTTGTCATGTGGAAACCAATTAAAGGATTTTCAAAATTACGGCAATAGCTTACCGACCAATCCACTGATAGTTTTCCCATCCGCGCGGCCCGCCGCTTTTGCCTGCACGGCTTTGATGACTTGTCCCATGTCTTTTTTGCCGGTCGCGCCCAGTTCTTGAATCGTGGCGCGAACAAGCTGATCGAGTTCGGCTTCGGACATCGCTTGCGGCAGAAAAATTTCCAACACGGTGATTTCCTGTTTCTCTTTCGCAGCGAGTTCAGGGCGACCGCCTTTTTCAAATTGCTCTATAGAATCGCGCCGCTTCTTCACTTCCTTTTGCACCATCGCAACGAAGTCGGCATCCGAAGTCGACTCAGATTTTTTTTCAATTTGCGCGTAGCCGAGCGCGGATTTCAGCAACCGCAGTGTGCCGAGGCGATCCGCATCTTTGGCGAGCATGGCGGATTTGATTTCCTGCGAGAGACGTTCCTGTAAAGTCATAAAAAATATTTCGGATTGAAGGAGGGACACGCCGCAGCCTGTTCGGACGAGCCGGCGGCGCGTCTCCACCGTTAAATCGGTTTCAAGTTTTTCAAGGAATCACGTAACTTTGCAGCCTTCTCGTAGTTTTCGGATTTGACGGCTTCGTCGAGTGCGCTCTCAAGTTTTTCCCGCTCGGTTAATGGTCGTTTCGCGCTGATTTCCTGGAGCCAGATTTCGAGCGAGTGAATTTCTCCGCTTTGTTCAAGCAGATCGTGCCGATTGTGTTCCCGATAAAAATTGCGAATTTCATCAATACCTTCTTCAATCAGCTTGATGACTTTATGGTATTTATTTTCCCGCAAAGCGACCGCGCCGTGCGCGCGAATTCGCATCATTAAAAGCTGCGGACGAAATTGTTGCAGCGCCCATGCCATGTCTTCGGAGTCCGCGTAGTGTTGCACAAAATCGAAGGCTTCGAGATTTCGGTCGGTATCGCGAATGACGCCTTCGTAATCTTCTAATTGAAAAAGGCAAATGTAACGATGGTGGTACTGGATGGATTCCTGTTGCAGCTTCGAGCAATCCTCCGCCTTGAGCGAGAAACCTTCGTCCTCTCCACCGTTGGCTTCACGATGTTTTTCGAGTTGCGAAATATGATGATCCAAAAGCGACTGTTGGCCGAAAGGACGTTTGCCGTCGGGACGGCCCGTGGCGTTCATCTGCAAAATGCCGAGATCCACGCGCAGTTGGATTTTCTCGCGGCCATCTTTGCCTTTAAATTTTCGGACGACGACCTGCCCAGGCTCGTAATCCCAGTGTTCCAGGATCTGCGATATGTCGAAGTTCATAGAGCGAATATGAATGGCAGTAGTAGCCAAGTCAACGCGGCGAGATGGAATTGTTGAAGGGAAACAGAATCCCAAGACAGCATTTTGGCCTTTCTCCGAGCCGACCGCGAAAACAAATTCTGTTCATTCTGCAAATTCTGTCTAAAAAACTTCCCATGTCGCGCGCTATTTCCGTTCTCATTCATAGCAGCCAGTTCCCAGAAAATGTCCGGCGTGATTTGTTGGAGTCGCTTCGTTCGCGTCAAATCAACCACAAGTTTCATTACGACAGCATCAAGCAAACGCAAAAATGGATCGCGTTGCATCAAGCGTATTCACCGTCGCGCACCGATCCCGATTGCGCGACAATTTATGACCAAAGTTTTGCGGCCGCAGTTGCAAAAATTCCATCATCTCGAATTCATCTCATCGGCTTGGGGTGTGGGGGTGGCCAAAAGGACACGCGATTTTTGAAATTGTTGAAGGAGCAGGGGAGAGAAGCTTCATACACGCCGTCCGATGTGAGCGTCGCAATGGTTTTAGTTGCCCAACAAGCGGCAGCTTCGGCCCTCGCGCCGGAAACATGCTTTCCGTTCGTCTGCGATCTGGCGACGACAGAAAGTGTGGACGACATATTTTCCCGAACTGCGGATTCAAATTCTACACGATTGCTCACCTTCTTCGGAATGATTCCAAATTTTGAGCCGCAGATTATTTTACCGAAGCTGGCAAATATGCTTCGCCCGGACGATTGGCTTCTGTTCAGCGCAAACCTTGCGCCCGGAAGTGATTATTCAGCCGGCGTTCGAAAAGTTCTTCCGCTCTACGACAACGAATTGACCCGAGACTGGCTGCAAACGTTTTTGTTCGATCTTGGTTTGGAAAAAAGCGATGGAGATTTGCGATTTGCGATTGAGGATTGTCCAGCCGACACAAAACTAAAGCGCATCGCCGCTTATTTCCATTTTGTGAAGCCGTGCGCAATTCAACTTCCCGAAGAACGTTTTGAATTTCAACCCGGAGAAAAGGTTCGTTTGTTCTTTTCATATCGCCATACACCGAAGCGACTCGACGAGTTGCTTGATGGACACGGAATCAAAGTTCGTGACCAGTGGATTACTCAATCCGAAGAGGAAGGAGTTTTTCTCTGCCGAAAAGCGCGCTAAAATATTTTCAAAGTATCCAGCACCGCTTTGGTTTTGGAAACTTCGTGCGTCCTGAATAAATCGGTTTTGCCGAGCGCAGCCAACACGGCGAAAAACGGTTCGGCACAACGAATTTCTTCGCCGAAATACTCGAACGCGTGGGGTAACGCGTGACAAATGGGAAATCCAAGCGTGCGAAAACGAAACGTATTTAGAAAAACAGTCATCTGATGCCGGACACGCACCGCGCTATCCTGCAAATTGCGGTAATAAAATCCAAGGCCCGGATCGATGAAAATGTTTTCGACTCCATTGCGTGCGGCAATTTCGATTTGGCGCGAGAAATAGTCACGCATCTTCGCAATCGGATCCGCGTTGAAATCAAAATCGCCGACTTCGCGGACATTTGTTCCTTCGACATAACAAATAATGACTGCCGCTTTGTGAGCGGCGACCATGCGGAACATTTCATCACTTGCTTCGTTGCCGGTCAGGTTGAGGAGATTGGCGCCTGCTTCCAAACAAGCGCGGGTCACAGCGGGTTGATATGTTTCGACCGAAACCAAAATATTTGCCGCGCGCAATTCTTTAATAACAGGAATGAGCTTTGTTTTTTGCGCCGCCGAATCCGCGCGAGCTGCATGGGCTAAGGACGATTCTGCCCCGATGTCGATGATAGCCGCTCCTTGCGCAGAGAGAACCTTGCCTCGATGTATTGCACTCTCGGCGGAGAGACAAACGCTTTCGCGATACCACGAATCGGGCGACAAATTGACAACGCCCATTATGGACGAATTGGAATTAAAATCTCTTCCACCGATGGAAAACTCTTTCACCGCTGATTTTGCGGCCGCGCGATTTTTTTCTACAAGTTCGGCGAGATATTCAAGAGTTAGCATGGAAAAAATTTGTTGGAGTTCAGGCTTTGGCTTGACGGCGGGCACAAGTTAAAGCACGAACTCCAACAAAACTGGTGCGCCCGGCGCGATTCGAACGCGCGACCAGCGGATTAGAAATCCGCTGCTCTATCCAACTGAGCTACGGGCGCAACCGTTGTTTCGAGAAAACCCTAGCACGAAAAAACGCGAGGCGGCAACAAACCAAATTGGACGGTCAAGTTTTGGCGCGCCCTCGAGGTGAGCACAGTTGCCGGATGTTCCTTAAACACAATGGTAAAACTAATGTTGGGACATGCTCAAGTTCATCAAAAAAAAATGCAGGCGGCGCATCCCGAAGATACGCTGCTCCAACGCCTCGAACAAAATGCCGCTACCTTCGGCTACAAACTTATATGCGCCCCAACCACTTATACGCCTAGTTTCTCAAGAGACAACGTCATCGTCAATCAACTCGACTCACGCGTCTCAACCCTCAGTCGAAACGCGCCGATGGCAACAATTACCATAGGAAATAGAAGCGACACGATCCAGACAGTGCTGTCCCTCCCAGACGCGAACACCCATGTCGCCCAAAGGAGAAAGAGCAATGTGCCTGTTATCATGAGCCAATAAGGGCGCTTGGGCCATGACAACGTGACGCCGCACTTCGGACACGGAACAAACTTTCGGAAAATGGCCGGAGAGAGCCGCACTCTCTCAAGCCACTTCAATTTGTAGCCGCACTTCGGACACGAATTGTATGCGCGTTTCATTGTGTGTGCGCAGTTGTCTAACATTGTATTAAGCTGCTAGGCCTTCGCCGCCCAATTCGGGTGTTTCGCGGCCTGATTCCGATGTTTGGCAGCCTAATTCGGTTTTCACTTGCGGGAACCCTAAATCTCCGCCTTCTTTCGGGCGACTTTTTTTTATGGATGTCCCGGAACATTTCTGTCCAATCCAAAGCTCCGTTTGAGGGAGCAGTTGAGCGAGCAGCGGCGCAGAGACGCCGAAAGAGGATGGACTGAGTAGGAAGTTATTGGGGACGAGGTGGAATTATCCTTACCGTCGGCGACCAGCCCCCGCATCCGTCCATTGTGCTTTGATCGCGGCGCTGCATTCGCCCTGAGGTGAGGTGGAGATGCGGCACCGGTGTTCGGTTGCGGAAGGCTGAGGTGGATTCCAGCGTTTGTCCCCGATAGTTATTTAAAAATTCAAGACGAGATTTGGTAAATGAAATCCCACCCGAGAAAAGTGTTAATCGTCGATGACGATCAGTCTGATGTTTTTTTGTTAAATAAAATGCTGCGAAAATGCGGGGTGTTGGAGGTGGAGTCGGTGGGGACGACTTACGAGGCGTCGAAATATATGGTGGGGTTGTGTCCCTTTGGACGACGACAACTGCCGAACCTGATCTTTGTGGGCTTAAGGATGGCGGGGATGAGCGGCTTTCATTTTATTTCTGCGATAAAAAAGAATCCGCTTTATAGCGCGATACCTTTGGTGGCGCTTTCCGGTTCGACTGATCCCTCGGACAAGGACAACGCCCTGAAGTCGGGAGCAGATGCCTATTACGAAAAGGTGTTGGGAGCCGATAAACTGCAATCGACGGTGGAGAAGGCTTTGAGGCTGGACGACTTGTCGGAAGATCTGGTTTTGCAACACTGATGCCCATGCCCACTGCGGTCTTCTCCCACGCGGCCAAAGAAACTCGTTTGGGAACCTTTCCCTGAGAGGTTTGGTGATTTTACGCCCGATTATTTCAGTGTTTCCCTCTCTAGTCTTCGGTGAGCCAAGGCACGATATTTCTTGATGAATTTTGAAACCGGAAAAGTCCTGATTGTATATGACGATTTGTCGGATGTTTGTGCGTTCAACAAAATGCTGCGTGAAGGTGGGGTGCAGGATGTCCAAGCGGTGGAGACGGCTTACGAGGCATCGAAATACATGGTGGGATTGTTTCCCTTTGAACAACGGAGCCTGCCCGATCTGATCCTGGTGGACTCGAGTATGCCCGGACAGAGCGGCTTTCATTTCATCTCGTCCCTCAAAGGAAATCCGCTCTATCGCAACATCCCGTTGGTGGCTTTTTCTCATACGACGGAGCCGTCAGCGAAGGACCAAGCCTTGAAGGCGGGAGCCAATGCTTATTACGAAAAAACGATGGGTGCAGAAGAGTTGCAAGCCCTCGTGGAGAACCTTCTAAGTTTGAATGTCCCGCCCGAGAGCGTTGTTTTGCAGGACTGATGGCGGGCTTTTGTCCGCAAACCAGGACGGGGATTATTCTTCAAGGCAATCTCGCGCAGCGCCCGCATGGAGTGACGTTTCTCAACGTTCAAATCTATTCTGCCGTTTGAAAAACGGCGGTCGAACGGTGCCGCCGCAAAAAATCATTGTTCCGATTCCTCGTCGCCGTTAGTTTCCGCCTTGCTTTTTTATGTCTGATAAAACTTTTAAATACGTCAACAATCTCTGGAACGACACCGAGGTTTCAAAGCTCGATGCGGCGGCGCGGCTGATTTATCGCTCCAATAAACTCGGCAGCGACCAGCGCATCACCAACACCGGTGGGGGAAATACTTCCGCGAAACTTGAGGAAACGGATCCGCTCACGGGTGAGCAGGTCGAGGTGCTTTGGGTCAAAGGTTCAGGCGGCGATTTGCGGACTTCCACGAAGGAGAATTTCTCGTCGCTGTATCAGGACAAATTAATGTCGCTGCAAAAAGTCTATGGCGCGGCCAAAGACAAAGGCCCGAAGACGCCCGCTGAAGACAACATGGTGGCGATGTATAATCACACGACGTTCAATTTGAACCCGCGCGCGTCGTCCATCGACACGCCGTTGCATTCATTCATTCCGGCGAAGCACGTTGACCACACGCATCCGAATGCAGCGATTTCCGTGGCGGCTTCGGAAAACTCCGTGAAGCTCACCAAAGAAATTTACGGCGACGAAGTAATTCACACGCCGTGGTTGCGTCCGGGTTTCGAACTCGGCCTCGCCATGCAGAAAGTTTGTCAGGAAAATCCCAAAGCCAGAGGAATTATGATGGGCCAACACGGCCTCATCAATTGGTCGAACGATGATAAAGAATGTTATTTCCTTTCGCTCGAGTTGATTGATCGCGCGGCGCAATTCATCGAAAAAAAATACGCGGACAAAGGTGGGGATGCGAAAACGTTCGGCGGCGCGATGCACGAAACGTTGCCGGAAGAAGTTCGCAAAAAAGTTTTCGCAAAGATTTTGCCGTGGTTGCGGGGACAGGTGAGCCAGCAGAAGCGTTTTGTCGGCACGATTCAAGACGACGAAAAGATTTTGCGCTTCGTGAATTCCAAGGACGCAGCGCGTCTCGCGGAATTAGGAACGAGTTGCCCGGATCATTTTCTCCGGACGAAAATCAAACCGCTTTATGTGGAACGTGCTGCCAGCGTCCCCTTGGCAGATTCTGCCAGCAAGATGCTGGCAGGACATTGGGACGCCGCCGCCATCGAAACATTTGTCGCCACGCTCAAAACAAAATTGAGCGACGGTTTGAAAAAATATCGCGACGATTACGCCGCTTATTACAACAAATGCAAACGCGCCAATTCTCCCGCGATGCGCGATCCGAATCCGACAGTGATTCTGATTCCCAGCCTCGGCATGATCGCGTGGGGGAAAGATAAAAGCGAATCGCGCGTCACGGCGGAATTTTATAATTGCGCGGTGGAAGTGATGCGCGGCGCGGAGGCGATTGATAAATATATTGCGCTGCCGCAGCAGGAAGCATTCGACATCGAATATTGGTTGCTCGAAGAAGCGAAGTTGCAACGGATGCCTGCGGAAAAAGAATTGGCGCGGCAGGTTGTCGTGGTGATTGGCGCGGGTTCTGGCATCGGCAAAGAAGTCGCGCATCGTTTGGTGAAAGAAGGCGCGCACATTATTTGCGTGGACTTGAACGCGGATGCTGCGAAAGCCACGGCGAAAGAAATCACCGACAAATATGGTTTGGGAATCGGCGTGGCTGGAACGGGAATTTCCAACTGCGGTCTGGCGATTGGAATCTCTGCGAACATCACAGATCGAGCGAGTGTTCGCGCCATGCTGGATGAAGTCGCGCTCGCTTACGGCGGGTTTGATTCCATCGCGGTGACGGCGGGAATTTTCTTTTCACCTGATACGAGCGGTCACATTCCTGACGACAAATGGGCAACGACATTTGCGATTAATGTCACTGGTGGATACATCGTGGCAGATGAAGCGGCAAAAACCTGGAAGGAGCAGGGATTGAATGGAAGTTTGGTTCTCACCACCAGCGCGAATGCTGCCGTCGCCAAAAAAGGATCCGTTGCCTACGACACATCCAAAGCCGCCGCGAATCATCTCGTGCGCGAACTGGCCATCGAACTATCTCCGCTCGTGCGTGTGAACGGTGTTGCGCCCGCCACCGTCGTGCAAGGCAGCGCGATGTTTCCCCGTGATCGCGTTATCGCCAGTCTTGCAAAGTATAATATTCCTTACAACGATGATGAAGCGACCGATTCGCTCACGACAAAGTTGGCCAAGTTCTACGCCGACCGCACCTTGACGAAATCTCCGATCACACCCGCCGATCAAGCCGAAGCGTTTTTCATTTTGCTGACGAAGCGCTTGAGCAAAACGACCGGCCAGATCATTACGGTGGATGGCGGATTGCACGAAGCATTTCTGCGATGATTGAACGAAGACATTTCGAATCACTCTATCTTTTCGTGCCGATTGCGCGCCCATGAGAATTGTCGTTTTATTAATTTTTTTAGCCGGAATTTTTGCTGCTCAAGCGGAAAATACGCTGGCTTCACTTAAAAAAATTAATCTGTATGGAAGGGAATATGTTCTCGCGACCGAATGGGCCAAGTCCAACAGAATTCACCTGCAATGGATGGTGAAGGATCGCGAGCTTCGCGCCACCAACGAAACCTCGCGCGTCATTCTCAATATGGATTCCCGGTTCGCGAAAATTAACGGAATCAATTTTGTTTTGAGTTGCCCGGTCATCCTGGAGAAGAAGCGGGTTTACATTTCCCTGGTCGATTTGAAGGCCACACTCCAACCGGTTTTGTTCCCGGAAAAAATGCCGACAAACACGTCGATCAAAATAATTTGCCTGGACGCCGGGCACGGAGGAAAAGACCCAGGAAAACTCGACGGGAAAAACTCCGAGAAGAGATTTACTCTGCTGCTGGCCGAGGAGGTGGAACGTCTTCTGAAGCAGGCCGGCTTAAAAGTTGTGCAGACTCGTAAAAGAGATGTTTATGTTGAACGACCCGACCGGCCAAAGATTGCCAATCACAATGGCGCGGATCTTTTTGTGAGTTTACACTACAATGCGGCGGCGAGCCGAACGGCGCAAGGAGCCGAAACGTATTGCCTCACTCCGATTGGGACCAGTTCCAGCAACCGTGGCATCGGAAATTCCACTGCGCCGACTTATCCCGGCAGTGCGCAGAACGCAGATAATATTTTGCTCGCTTACCATGTGCAAAAATCTTTGGTAAAAAATATGAACGTTGAAGACCGTGGCGTTAAACGGGCGCAATGGGAGGTTTTGTTAACTTCAAAAATGCCGGCGGTTTTGATTGAAGCAGGATTTATGACAAACCCCTCCGAGGCAAAACGCATTTATGATTCCGCCTATCGAAAAAAGATGGCGCTAGCTATCGTGGATGGAATTCTGAATTACAAAAAAGTAGTAGAACAATGATTTTGCGCCATGAGCATCGCGACAAAAACAGGGGATTTGGGCACCACCGGGTTGATGTATAACCGGCGTGTTTCCAAGTGTCATCCGCGCGTGGAAGCCTACGGCGCGGTGGATGAATTGAACACGGCACTTGGTTTGGCGCGCGCCTCGGCTCAAGAAAAATTCATTAGCGAAAATTTGCTGCTGATCCAAAAAGATTTGGTGCTCGTGATGGGAGAACTTGCGACACAGGTCGAAGACTTGCCGCGCTACACGAAAGATGGATTTTCAATTGTGTCGAGCGGATTGACCGCGAAACTTGACCAACTGGTGAAGGAGATTGAATCGCAAAAAATTTCGTTCAAGGGTTGGGCGACGCCCGGCGCGAATTTGAATTCAGCGACCTTGGATGTGGCGCGAACAACTTGCCGCCGCGCGGAACGGCGCGTCTGCGCGTTGCAAGAAACCAATCAATTGCAGAATCCTGAAATCATTATTTATCTCAATCGATTATCCGACACGCTGTGGCTTCTGGCGCGGTGGGTCGAGACGAAACTGGGGAGTGAAAATCAACCTGCCGAAATTATTTCAACCTGAGGAAAATTTTTCGCGCAAGTTATGGGAAAGATTTTTCTTGTTTAGTTTCAAAATTTTAATCCCGAAGGCGCCATCTTGCAGTGGTTCTCGGCCAATGAGTTGGACCGGAGTGTAGTTTTGATTTATCCATCGCATTGTTTTTAGTCCGTATCTTTCCGTTTTGCCAAAAAATTCAACGCCGTATTCAGAAGCATCGCGATGGACCAAAGCAATGAAATCGGGATTTTGTTTTTGGAAGGCAGAAAGAATTTCTTCTTCGCCAAATGCCTGCCACACGGGAAATGTCACGTTAATGTACGGCGTTGGATTAACACGACGCGAAAGATAATTCAGCATCACGCCTTCGGGCAAAACAGCCAGCGTCGCGTCCTCCGCGGAATTTTTTTCAATCCAATTTAATGCGGCCTGCATGGCTGGAGCCGTCGGATCGATTCGTGCAGGGTAAGAAAAAATCTTATCAGCGCCGCCGCCTATGGCAAAAGTTTTTGCCTGGTAGAAATTGTTTGAGATGAGCACCAGGCGAAGGGTTCCAATGGCGAGCAAACAAAAAACAATCAGGCGAAAAGTTCCCGGATGGACATTCCATCGTCGAAGCATGCCCGGTAAAAGCCAGCCGACAAAATAAATGGCCAAAATGGTCGCGGGCATGTCGAGATAAAATCCGTAATGCCAAATGCGGCTGTGAACTCCGGTTTTAGCCAGCAAAACGAAAGCAAAAACGAACCAGAGAATCGCCGGAATTAATTCACAGTTTCGTGCCGGAACTTTTTTCCAAAGCCAAAACAGGAGCGCACCAATGGTGGGTGTGAAAAAAAGCAGCGCCCGCCCGCCTTCAAACCATTTGTAAGTAAATGCGGCGATGGCCAATCCGGCAAAAATGAGGAGAGAAAATATTTTTTCACGCTGGGGCCGATCAGGGGATCTGCGGCTGACCCACGCGCAGAGCGCAAGGCAGAAGCCGTATCCTAAAAACTGGGTGCCGGCTAAAACTAAATTGGGGCCGATATCGTCCAACCCAAGCGTGGAGCGATAAAAATCATTGTTGGCGGCTGACGTGGTGAACAATGGAATCCACGCCCACGCGATGGCTTGAAAAGCCGCAAAATTATTTTCTACAGATCGAAAACCGGCGAAAGCAATTCCGATTGGAATCGCCGTGCCTAGCGCAAAAGCCGTGGCGGATTTCGCGAGCCATCGTGAGAAACGTTCCTGGTTGAAACCAAAAAAGAAAGCGGCACTGGCGCTGGCGAACAAGGCGAGAAAACTTTCCGGCTTGGTTAGAAAAACAAGTCCAAAACAACATCCCGCGAAAAAAATTGCCGTGATGCTTTTGCGCAAAAGCCAGCGAGAAAAAAGCAAAATTGCGCCGAGGGAAAGGATGAGACTATGCAGCGTTTCGTGCGTGTACGGAGTGACGTAATTGTAATTTCCAATCTGTAAATATTCCGAGAACGCAAAGACGAGGACCACGACAAGACAAATGGAGGTCGCAGTTATCTGATCGGAAATTTTAGAAAAAAAATGGTGGAGAAGGAAAAGCAAAACAGCGATGAGAAAAAGATTCGCCACGATCAATGTGGTAAAAGAGACTCCGAAAACTTGAAAAAGGAGTGCGTTGAAATATTGGCTGAACGGTCCTCCAGCGAGGTGCATCACGTCACGATAGAGAATCTTTCCATTCGTGAGCTGCCAGGGCGTGTAAAGTTGCAAGCCAAAATCAATCAGAACATCCGGCCACTTTCGCCAGCTAAAAATAGTCAGTGCAACAAAGGCTGCGGCAACGGGGAACAACCCGTAAATTTTTTTGAGTTTAGCCACCGATCCCGATGAAACGTTTTTATTTTCATCCATAAAATTTGACTGCCGCATCGTGAATAAAGGATTTCAAAGAATCAACATCGCGTCGCCGTAGCTGAAAAACCGGTAACGTTCTTCAATCGCTTTTTGATAGGCCGATAAAATGATGTCACGTCCGCGGGTTTCACCGGGTGCGGTAAAGGCGCTGACGAGCATCAGCAACGTGGAGGAGGGAAGATGAAAATTGGTTATGAGCGCGTCAACGATTTGAAATTGGCAAGGCGGGTAAATGAAGATTTTTGTTTTCTCGTTTGCCGCAACCAGCGCGCCGCAATTTTTGCGAGCGACGCTTTCCAAAGTGCGGACGGTGGTGGTGCCGACGGCGATGACTCTGCGCTGCTCTGTTTTTGCTTTATTGATCGCAGTCGCGGTTTCTCGGCTGATTTCAAAATGCTCTTCGTGCATCACGTGATCAATCAGCGAATCGGTTTTGACGGGCGCAAAGGTGCCCAGGCCGACGTGCAATGTGACCTGATGAATTTCTACGCCATGCAATTTGATGGTCTCCAGCAATTCATTTGTGAAATGAAGCCCCGCAGTTGGCGCAGCCACAGAGCCCATCCCGCCGGTTTGGGACGCGTAAACGGTTTGATAGCGCTCGCGATCTTCTGCGAGAGGTACCGCGCGCTCGATATAAGGCGGCAAGGGAACTTCTCCGAGCCAATCAAGTTCATTAAAAACATTTTTTGTACCGGAAAAGCAAAGTCGCCGGTGTCCTTCTGCGTTGAGATCGGCAACCGTGGCAAAAATTCCCAATTTGTTTTGATCGGCTCGCGACAAATCAATTCGCGTTCCAATCGGCGCGCGTTTTCCCGGACGAAGCATCGCCCACCAATCGTTCGTTTGGTTCTCCTTCACTAAAAGAATTTCCAGCTTTCCACCGGTCTTTGGATTCATTCCGCGCAGCCTCGCGGGAATCACGCGCGAATTATTCAATACCAAAACGTCGCCAGCCTTCAAAAATTGCAACAGATCCGAAAAGTGGCGGTGGAAAACCTTCTCCGTTAGCCGGTTTAGCAAAAGAAGCCGCGATTGGTCACGGTGTTCCGGAGGCCTTTGCGAAATCAAGTCGGAGGGCAGATCATAATTGAAATCAGCGGTGTGCATCCTCCGGGAATTAGCGATTCGGTTTCAGGGGCATCAAAATAGATTCAAAACCCTATTTCACCAGCTTTTTTCAAATTGTGAATAACTTCCGAATAACTCATTTTCAAATTTTCCTTGACGCAATGGGGAGCATAGTGGCATCAAGTGGGGCGCGGTGGGGAATAGTGGATAAACTGGATAAACTGATGGTGTGAATAACTAAACATGGGATCAGCAGAAACATTAGAGCCGACCTATTACAACTCGCTATATCAGCACGGAGTTGATGAGAAGCGCCGTGTTCAAATCCCGGCAAAATGGCGTCCCGCGAAGCCGGAAGTAGAGTTCACGCTCATCGTTTGGCCGAAAGCGAAAGAAGGTCCCTGCCTGCGAGTTTTGCCTCCTAAAGAAATGGCGGAACTGATGCGCGACATCGACGCGATGCCCAACAGCGATCCCAGCAAAGTGGTGCTAAAAAGATTTATCGGCAGCGAATCCGTTCAGGTCGTCGTGGATAAGGCCGGGCGGATTTGCTTGCCGGAAGAAATGGCAAAAGCGGCGGGCATCAAAGACGAGGCAATGTTGGTCGGGCTTCTCGACCGGTTCGAGATTTGGAACCCCGGCCGTTTTGAAGCGGTAAAAGCCTCCGACGCCGTGATGGCGCCGGAAGCGTTCAGAATGATGGAATAAAAAACTATGAACCTGATGAAATTACTCACCGTGGGTCAAAGTGAAAAAGAGAGCAAAATCGTTTTGGGCAAATTTAAACTTCGACAAAGGCTATTGCCGAAATTTGCTTCAACCGTACGCCCATCGTCGTCGGCGGTGATGGAAACGTCGGTTCCGTCAATCAAACCAGCGGCGCTCCTTCTGGATGTTTCTGGGAAACCAAATGCTTCGGCTGAATCTAAAACCATTGAGCATCAAACGATGTCCTCTCCTCGCACGATGGACAAAACGCAAAAAATTCCGTCGGGAAAAACTTTGCGGCGTATTGAAGAACCTGCCGCGATCCCGCGCGTATCGGGTTTCTTGGTGGGTTTCGTATCCTTCCTTAAAAACAAATTTACTTCGCTGAAGAAAAAACTATTTCCAGTTCGCTTAAAGAATAAGTTTAGTTCGGCGCCAGTCCAAACCGAGTGGTCTCTCGAAAAAGTGACCGTCCTCCGAAATGATTTAAACGAGGCTGACCTGGAAATCGTAGCGCCGAAACCGCCGGTGGCCGTTCAACCTACCAAGCCGAATTTAGTCCATTTGAATCGCGTAAAAAATTCCGGGCGCGAATGGATCAAAATGACCACGCGATTGTTCAAGACCAGTTCGCCTTTTGAGTCAGACTCGCTGGAAAAACATAACGCCATTTCGCAAAGCCATGTTCCGCAAGCCGAATTGGCCGGTCGAATTTAGAAAGGCGATTCATGTCACGTGCCAGAATTCGTTCACAAGCCGGTGATGATGGCGGAGGCGCTCATGGCGCTGAACCCGCGACCGGGCGGACGGTACGCCGACGGCACGCTCGGTGGAGCTGGACACGCAGCGCCCATCTTGGAAATGAGTTCGCCGACTGGATGGCTGTCTGGTTGCGATCGCGATGGCGACGCAGTTGAAGCGGCGCAAGCGCGGCTGGCGAAATACGCCGGACGTTTTGAAATACGGCGTGGAAATTTTGCGGAACTGGCGGAATGGGTTGAAGCAGAAAGTTGTGACGGAGTGCTTTTGGATTTGGGCGTGAGTTCGCCCCAGTTTGATGTGGCCGAGCGCGGATTCAGTTTTCAGCAGGATGGCCCGCTCGATATGCGGATGGATAAAAGCCAGTCGTTGACGGCGGCGAAACTGGTCAACGAAGCGAGCGCGGAAGGTCTGGCGAATATTTTTTTTGAGTTTGGTGGCGAACGGGATTCGCGGCGATTTGCGCGAGCGATTGAGCGAGATCGGCAATTGCGAAAATTTGAAACAACAAAAGAGTTGGCGGAATTAATCGAGCGATTGAGTCCGCGCGCCGGAAAAAAAGCGCATCCGGCCACAAAAGTTTTTCAGTCGTTGCGCATTGCGGTCAACGACGAGATCGGCTCGCTGAAACGTGGACTGGAAGGCGCGTTGAAAATTTTAAAACCGGGCGGACGATTGGCGGTAATCACCTTTCATTCGCTGGAAGATCGAGTGGTAAAAAATTTCGGGCGCGAGTTATCGCGGGATTACGTGGTGACCGGTGATGTGGATGTTCCTGAGTTGCGAAAACCGGCGCAGCCGAAATTAAAAATGGTGAATCGAAAAGCGATTCAGCCAACGCAAACGGAAATTGACGAGAATCCAAGAAGTCGCAGCGCGCAATTAAGAATTTTCGA
>JBDSLX010000280.1:0-7616 GCA_039916145.1 Verrucomicrobiota bacterium
CGGATTGTGAAATTCAAAAAAATAATCCGTTCACGGCATTTCCCACTGGCGGCAACAATATTTCGGGATTGTTCGTTGACTTCCCACTTCCGGGCGGAAACGCCAATCAGGTGTTGATGCGATTCGATAACCTCTTCGGAAATGGGCAGGGACAAATACCTTCCAACGCGATTATTGTCAGTGCTGACCTTTCTTTGCACTTGCTCGATAGCGGTGACGGAACACCGCTCTATCGGATGTTAATGCCTTTTGATGAGAATAACGCCACTTGGGATGGTTTCGGAGGCGGTGTTGATCCGGATAATACTGAGTCACGAAGCACTTATGATTCTGTCTTTGGATTGATCTTTGCCACCAGTGGATCGACCAACTCGCCGAATACAGGAGTTGGAACGATTACTTTCTCGGTTTTGCCTGACGTAAAAGCCTGGCAAAATGGTGGTACAAATTACGGGTGGGTTTTGCCGGGTTCGGACTTGCAAAACGACGGTTTGGGAATCAGCCCTGGCGAATCTTCAAATCCAAATGATCGTCCTAAGCTTCGTATTTCCTGGGTTCCTGCCGGCACCGTTTCAGCCACTTTCAGGCAGGGCTTCAATGGTTATACCAGTGCGCAAGACACTCGCATTCAAGCCAGCACCCCAGACGCGGATGGTTCTGCCTTAGCCAGTGTATTCGTTGACTGGGCAGTGACCGGGCCGGATGAAAATGATGCACAGGTTTTGATCAAATTCGAGAATATTATTGGATATGGTGCGGGTCAAATTACGCCAAATTCGATCATTCACGCGGCAGTGTTGGATGTTAACAGCACCGATTTTTCCAACGCGATGGGGGATGGCGGGACATTCCATTCGATGCTTGCTCCCTGGGATCACACCAATACGTGGAATCAACTTGTAAACGGCGTTACAGCGGATGATATCGAGGCAGTGTCCGCACCAACTACTATCGCCGGAAATGCAAGTCTCAATCCTAATATTGAGGCAGCCTTTCATGTATTCGATTTAACTGGAGACGTACAAGCATGGGCCTCCGGAACGCGTCCGAATTATGGTTGGGTCATTTTGCCTTGGCCCAACGGTGGGGACGGATGGGGTTTGAATACTTCCGATGCAGCAACCGAAATCCAACGTCCGCAGCTTCGTGTTTATTACACGCCAGGTCCGGCTGCGATAATTATTCAGTCGATTACTCGCACCGCCACTACTGTCACCATTCGGTTCAGTGGTGAAATTGGAACAACCTATACGGTACGCCGTGCTGGAACGGTTGATGGAACGTACGTTGGGCTGATCCCAGGCGCTACGGTTCAACCAGATGGCATTGCGACGTTCACTGACAATTCACCGCCAGCGGGAGCGGCCTTTTATCGCATTTCCAATCCGTAAGTTGACGGATTTGATTGTTTGTAATCAACGGTGCGCAGGGCGGTCTCAGGCCGCCCTGCGCTGCTTTTAAGTGGCTATGGGGCGAGGGAGTTTAAAGAATTCATTGGAATTGAGCAACGCATGACCAAATTAAAAAACCAAATTGCTATCGGACACATTCTGCTGACTGCAATGGCAATGGTTGTCAATATTCCTGCTAATGGCCAGACTGTGAATCATGGGATTTCCGCTGCGCATTTCAATGTCGTTCAAAACGATACCTCAAACACGACCAGTTCCGTCACGGTCACCACCGCTATTTCCATCAATGAGTTTTCTCTTCGCGACGGCTCCAACCGTGGCGATTACAATGTGCAGGTCGGCTTGGGTTTTAGTGATGATGTTGATTCTGGCGTCATGCTGAGTTGCATTGCCGAAAACGGACGTAATAACGGGGAAACCAACAATCTGGGAATTAATTACTGCACCAGTACGATTGACTATGCTCGCAGCGGAGCAAACACGGGCGCATATTATATTTCCACCTTCAATGCGCCAACGGGCGGTGAATATAACATCAACGTTGCTGCGGCCTTTTTTCCGTACACAAATTGGTTGGGCGGTTTGGCGCGCAATTCGGGAGACACAAACGGCGGGGCAAATGATCTTTTCACCGGTTCGCCCGGATTGGTTTTGGGAACGCACTTCGTGGACAATGGCGATGGCACATCGACGGTGAATCTAACGAATCGCGGAATCAACTCGCAGACCGATGGCGTCTTGCTCGTCACCCACGGCAAAAACGAAGACAACTACGCGCTTTCCTCAATCAACACGAATGGCACCTGGACGGTTTACGTGAAGGACAACGGATCGGACACCGATGCCACGGAGCAGGATCCGGTGGCGTTCGTTTTTATTCCAAAGACAAATACGACGGTGGTTTCAGGACGGTTTCGCGGTGACGGAACTCGCCTGATGTACAGCGGCGCGACACCTTCTTTTAATGTGACCAACACCGACGCTGGCACTTGGCGTTTGACCATTCCCGGCTTTTCGCCCGCAAAGGGAGTTTTAATTATTTCGGCGGAAGGCGGTGCCAGCCAAAACCAGGACAACATCGTGAGTTATGAGCCGGATGGAGACGGTTGGATTATTCAATCACGCGATTTGCCGAATAATCCGCCGGGACTTCAAACGCCTGGCAGTGGAACGCAAGCAGTTGCTTCTTTTGTTTTCATTCCATCGGCTGCAACGGTGACTTTGGTTTCACCGGCTGACGCGGCGCAAAACCAGACGATCTCGCCAGCATTAAAGGTGAGTGTCAGCAATAGCGCGGCGGAAAATCTGACGGTTAGATACTTTGGGCGCGTGGCGGTCGGTGATCCCTCTCCAGATTTCGCAATCGCGCTGTTGCCGGACACGCAATTTTACACCGACGAAATCAATGGTGGAACAAAGGAAATGTTTATCGCGCAGACGGAATGGATCATAACGAACCGCGTTTCGCAAAACATCGCGTATGTGGCGCATCTTGGCGATATCTCGAACAACGGCGATATCATCGGCGGCAGTCCTAATACATCGGAATGGCGTAATGCGACCAACGCGATGTATCGTCTGGAAAATCCGACGCGGACGCTTCTTCAATTTGGGATTCCCTACGGCATGGCCGTGGGCAATCACGACCTTGAGCCAATCGGAGATCCGACTGGCACATCCATTTATTTCAATCAATACTTCGGCATTTCGCGCTTCACCGGAAAACCCTACTACGCCGGTCACTACGGGACGAATAACAACAACCATTTCGATTTCTTTAGTGCGAGCGGCCTGGATTTTGTCGTCTTGTATTTTGAATTCGACAGTAACGCGAATCCCACCGTATTGGCGTGGGGAAACCAAGTGTTGCAAACCAACCAAAATCGCCGCGCTATCGTTGTGACTCATAACTTTGGAGGTTCGGGGCTTGCTTCAAATTTCAGCGCGCAAGGTTTGGCGATTTATAATGCGCTCAAAGCAAATACCAATTTGTTTCTCATGGTCGCGGGTCACGTGACGGGCGAATATGCGCGGACGGACACATTTAATGGCAATACCGTCCGCACTTACGTGCAGGATTTCCAAGGCTGGACAAATGGCGGAAACGGTTTCATGCGGACAATGACTTTTTCACCCCACGACAATCAGGTGGTGGTTCAAACATTCTCTCCTTACACGGGTGAATATGAGACGGATGCCAACAGTGAATTCATCTTCTCCTACAACATGCAGACTCCATTGGTCTCTAGCAATTCGCCCTTTGCGTTGATTGGAACGGCGAGCAATGTGCCACCCGGAAGTGTTACCCAGTTTGTCTGGTCCAACCGTCAGAAAAACACGGCCTACGAATGGTATGCGGTCGTGACTGACGGGTCCAACAACACGACCACCAGCCCCATTTGGCAGTTTGCCACCGCGCCTAATTTGGCCCCGGTTGCGACTAACAGAACTGTCACTGTCTTTGCCGATGGACCGACGAATCTGGTTTTGACGGCTTCCGACGCGAACGGCGATACTCTGACTTTTAAAACAAATAGCCAGCCATCGCGCGGACTGAACTCAAATTTTAATCCGGCAAACGGAACCATCACCTATTCGCCGGCCCGGAGCTTCCGTGGAGTTGACCAGTTCACTTTTTCCGCAACAGACGGTTCCGTGACCAGCGCCATTGTCACACTGAATCTGAACGTGGTTTCACCCCCCGACCTGAATGGCAACGGTCTTCCAGACAGTTGGGAAAACCTTTACGGCATTACATCTCCCAATGCTGACGATGACGGCGATGGTTATACTAACCTTGGAGAATATTTCGCGAATACAAATCCCACTAACGCCGCGTCGGTGTTGCACATCAGCCAGGTCAGCCGTGCGACGAATGGCCATGTCTCAATCGTCTGGCCGACAGTGGGCGGCACCCGCTATCGCGTTCAGTTCAGCAATAGCGGGGCAAACGGCACGTTTACGGGGGCATTTACGGATATTTTTCGCTCGTTGAATCTGGAAATGGACGGAGCGACTTATGGTTCTGAGTCCACCCAAACTTTCGTGGATGATTTTACGTTGACCGGAAATCCCGGCACCAATCAAGCGCGTTACTATCGAGTCAAACTAGTCCCATGAAGTCGCCTCTGAAATCTTCCATGCGCCGCTCCACCGAGCTTATTGTTCGTTGTGCGAAACAATTTGCAGGGCTGGCAATCATCCTTTTTTTGGCCGCTATCTCTCCTGAAAAAGCCAACGCTCATGGCGACTTGGAGATCCGCATCGAGGAAGTGACGCGAAAAATAGAAACGGCCACGAATAAATTTGCTTCGCTCTATCTCGAACGTGGCGAATTGCATCGCGAACATCAGAGTTGGACTGAGGCTGAGGCCGATTATGCACGCGCGGCTAAACTTGATCTAAAACTTGAAGCGGTGGATTTCTGCCACGCAAAAATGTTGGATGATTCCGGCCAACTGGAGTCGGCCCGCGCGATGTTCGATAAAGTTTTGAACGGTTCCCCGAATAATGGCGAAGCATTCATAGGCCGCGCCCGCGTGCTGGTAAAATTAAACCAACCGAAACCTGCGGTGGCTGACTTCCGTCATGCTCTGGAATTGTTGCGCGAACCTAAACCAGAACATTTTTTAGAACTTGCCAAGGTGCTGACGTCTGAAAACAGTACCAACGACGCTCTGCGCAGTTTGGATGCGGGCATCAAAAAATTTGGCCCGGAAGTGACGTTGCAACTTTATGCATTGGAACTCGACCTCGGACGAAAGAATACCGACGCAGCCCTGGCGCGTCTTGATACCATCATTGAACGAGCGGCGCGCAAAGAAAGTTGGCTCGCCCGGCGCGGAGATATTTTACTCGCGGTGAACCGTCCGACCGAAGCGCAAAAATCATTTGAATCCGCGCTGGCGGCCATCAAACTCTTGCCATCGGTGTTGCAAAAAGCGCCGCCCATGCAAAATCTGCAATCACGCATTCACGCGGCGTTGGGAAAAATCGCCGCGCCGTCGGTGTCTCAGAACTTAAAATGAAAATGGATCTTTCCAAAATCCGCCATGTCGCGCTCGACCTGGACGGAACGATTTACAAAGGCGGAACACTTTTTGATTTCACCAAACCATTTTTGGCGCTGCTTGATGAACTAGACCTCGGCTACACTTTTCTCACCAACAATCCGTCGAAGAGCGTCAAAGATTACATCGCGCATTTAAAAAACTTTGGAATCGAGGCTGACGCGAACCAACTCTACACCTCCACCCTATGCACGATGGAATTTTTGCGCGAAAAATATCCAGCTGCAAAACGCATTTTTGCGCTCGGCACTCCCAGCATGTGCCAGGAATTTTCCGACGCTGGCTTTATTTTGACGACGGAAAGCCATCTCGATGAACCCGACCTGGTCATCGTCGCTTTCGACCTCACATTGAATTATCAGCGACTTTGCCGCGCGGCGTATTGGATAAAAAAAGGCAAACCCTTCATTGGGACAAATCCCGACCGAGTTTGCCCGACCGATCAGCCCACCGTTCTCGTGGATTGCGGCTCGATTTGCGCGTGTATAGAAGCCGCGACCGGCATTGCGCCCGCGAAAGTTCTTGGAAAACCCAACCCGCAAATGTTGCGAGGCATTCTCGGCCGTCATTTTTTAAAACCACACGAACTCGCGATGGTGGGCGACCGCATTTACACTGATGTGGCGATGGCAAAACAAGCGGGAGCGTTTGGGGTTTTGGTTCTCACCGGAGAAGCGACGGCCCAAGATGCCGCGAGACAAAGTCCTGCGCCTGACTTGGTTTTGCCCAGCCTTAAAGAGTTTGGTGATAAACTGCGCGACGCCAAAGCACAAATGGTAGCCGCGTGAGCCAAAAGACTTCCAATTCGCGTTCGCGCGCGATCGAGTCGTTCACGGCCAGACCTCTCGATCTGCTCATCATCGGTGGCGGAATTGTTGGCGCTGGAATCGCTCGCGATGCAGCCATGCGAGGCTTGCGCACCGGACTGGTCGAACAACACGATTTTGCTTTTGGAACCAGCAGCCGTTCCAGCCGATTGCTTCACGGCGGCTTGCGCTACTTGGCGCAAGGAAAACTTGGTCTTGTTCACCAAGCGAGCGTCGAGAAAAAAATCGTCCATCACATCGCGCCCCATCTGGCCACACCGCTCGCGTTTGTTTTCCCCACCTATTCCAACAATCGCGAATGGAAACTTTGGCAATTAAAAATTGGCGTCAAGATTTACGATTTGCTTTGTGGCGGAAAAAATCTCGGTGCATCGACCTGGCTGAATAAAAATGAGGCGTTGCAACATGTGCCGGGTCTGGACGCAAACAAACTCAACGGTGCCGTGCGTTACTACGATGGTTTTACGAACGACGCGCGGCTCGTGCTCGACACCCTTCGCTCTGCGGAAAAAAACGGCGCGATTCTGCTGAACCATTGTCAGTTGACCTGGGCCGACCCCGCTCCAGATGGTTGGCGAATTAATCTTTGGGACTTCATTAAGGACAAAAGCACTCCGGTGATACAAGCCAGAGCCGTCGTGAATGCCACCGGTCCCTGGGCGATGAAAATTCCGCACAGCCTCGTAAACTTGCGGCTGACTAAGGGAATTCATCTTGTTGTGGAACGAAAACACCTGCCGGTTCCAGACGCCATCGTAATGACTGAGGGCAAACGCATTCTGTTTGTCATCCCGTGGGGCGAAAGAACCATTATCGGCACGACCGATACCGATTACAACGGACCGCTGGATGAGGTGCATGCGAACGGGGAAGAAATTGCCTACGTCTTGAAAATAACGAACCAGTTTTTCCCTAAAGCTAAATTGACCGGGCAAAATGTCATCAGCACATGGGCCGGATTGCGTCCTCTCATTGCGAATTCAAACGGAAAACCCTCCGACATCTCCCGCTCGCACGAAATCAAAAGTTCCGGAAAATTCTGGTGGGATGTCGCGGGCGGAAAACTGACCACCTATCGTTTGATGGCTGAACAGACTGTTGATCAGATCGCAAAAAAACTCGGTGGAAATTTTTCGGATTGCCGCACCGCCATCGAACCTCTTTTGCCTGAAAGTGAAACCAACAACGTAAGCGGAATTGTTCCCCCGGAGTTTTGTCGCTCCGCCGTCGAACATTTTTGCAGGCATGAATGGGCGCAGCATTTGGACGACGTGATGATACGCCGCACGAGCTGGCATTATTATTTT
>JBDSLX010000281.1:0-14414 GCA_039916145.1 Verrucomicrobiota bacterium
AAGCTCGATTTGTTTTATTTCGCCGATTTCAGTTTCCAACGAAGCCGCCGCACCGAACTTCACAATTTGCGTGAAGTCGTCTTGCGTGAAACGCACAGCGCATTGCGTCGAGAACTCGGATATTTGCAACAAGCCAGTTATTGCACCGCGCTCATCGAGCAAACCACTGAAACAGAAACGCCTTTGGATAACATTTTTCAACTGCTGTCAGACCTGCTCGCACACTTGCCTTCGCGACCGCCGCGACCACTGACAATTTTTGAATTTGAAATGAGGTTATTAAATGAACTCGGTTTGAAACCAAATTTGCGGGAAACAAACTTAAGCGCAGGCGCAAAACAGATTTTGCAAAAAGTTGTGGATCTCGATTGTTTTGAATTATCGCGGATCGAGTTAAGTAAAGCTCAAGTCGCGGAAATACGACAATTTCTTCACGCATCTCTTATTTTTCATTTTGGAAAAACTCTAAAAGGGAGGACTTCTGTTGTGGGCAACTGAATCTCAAAACGCTCGAAATCGGCTGGTCGCCATAATCGAATCCGTGCGAATCAACTAGAGGTGTAAAAAGAGCAAGATGGAGAATTGTTATTGTTTGCCTAAATACCGGAGCGTCAGAAATCCTCTGTCTGGCTCAAGCATGTGTTGGTTTCATAAAAGTAAATTGTGACTGCGCGAGTTGCTTGGACGGAATCTGTCCGACCAAATCCAGAGGCGAAGTTAGGCAATTTCGCTAAAATGGCGAGGGAACTTTTAGAGAACGCAAACAAAATCAAAACTTTTTCTTCATCTAACGTGTCCACCAGTTTTCAATAAGCTCAATTCTAATGAATCTAAATATTTTACGGCCTTTAATCATTGCGGCGATGACGTTCAGCGTGCATTGGGACGGCGCGGCGGAGACGAATCAAAATTCCGCTCCCACTTCCATTCCATATCTTTCTCCAGCAGATGAAGCGAAGACATTTTCGTTGCCGCCGGGTTATCGGCTTGAATTGGTCGTGAGCGATCCAATTATTCGCGAACCGGTCGTGGCGGTTTTCGATGGCGACGGAAGGATGTTTGTCGCCGAGATGCGCACTTACATGCAGGACATCGACGGCTCCAATGAACACACGAATGCCGGTTGTGTTTCGTTGCATTGGTCGAGCAAACGCAACGGCATTTATGACAAGCACACCCTCTTTGCCGACAATCTTCTTTTGCCCCGAATGATCTTGCCCGTCGCCGACGGCCTCATCGTCAACGAAACTGATTCAAACGATCTCTGGCTTTTTCGCGACACGAATCACGACGGTGTTTCCGACCAGAAAACTCGCATTTACGAAGGAGGCAAACGCGGCGGCAATCTCGAGCATCAGCAAAGCGGGTTGATTTGGAACCTCGACAATTGGCTTTACATGACGGTCAACGATGTGCGGCTTCGACTCAAAGGAACCAACGTCATCCAGGAAGCGATTCCTGCCGCGGGTGGCCAATGGGGACTGACTCATGATGATTATGGCAAGCCGTGGTTCATCAATGCCGGTGGCGAAATCGGGCCGCTCCATTTTCAGCAACCGATTATTTACGGACGCTTTTCGATCAACGACGAACTGGCGGTAAAATATCGCGAAGTATTTCCGCAGATCGGTCTGGCAGATGTGCAAGGAGGCGAGATTCGTTTTCGGCCTGCGGACAAAACGCTCAATCATTTGACGGCAGCGTGTGGCGACGAAATTTTCCGCGGCAACCGTTTGCCCAAAGATTTGCGCGGCGATTTGATTTTTGCGGAGCCGGTTGGCCGATTAATTCGGCGCACGAAAATTGATGTGAAAGACGGAGTGACCTATTTGCGCAACGCTTATGAGAATTCAGAGTTCATTCGCTCCACGGATCCGAACTTTCGTCCGGTGAATATGGTGACTGCGCCGGATGGCACGCTCTACATCGTCGATATGTATCGCGGCATCATTCAAGAAGGCAACTGGGTGAAGGAAGGTTCCTATCTGCGCAAGATTGTTCAGCAATATCAGCTGGACAAAAACTTTGGGCGCGGCCGCATCTGGCGTCTCGTGCATGACGATTTCAAACCCGGTCCACAACCGCGCATGGAGCAAGAGAAGCCGTCGGAACTCATCAAACATCTCGAACATCAAAACGGTTGGTGGCGCGACACGGCGCAGAAACTTCTGGTGCTGCACGGAGACAAACGCGTTGCGCCTTCGCTGATCAAGATGGCGCGGGAAAATACAAATCATCTCGCGCGCATTCACGCACTGTGGACTTTGGAAGGTCTGGATGCGCTCGAAGCGTCGTTGCTGCGTGAGAAGCTTAAAGATGAACATCCTCAGGTTCGCATCGCCGCTATTCGCGCCAGTGAAACGGTTTACAAAAATGGAAACAAATCTCTGGTGCCAGATATTCAAGCACTCACCAGCGACCGTGATCCGAACGTGGTCATTCAAACCATGCTCACCGCGAATTTTTTGAAGTGGGATGATGCGAAAGAATTTACCGAAGCCGCGATAAAAAAAAATCCGGCGCGCGGTGTGCAGGAAATCGCCACGCAGTTGTTAATTCCAGCACTGTCCGAGGGCAGAGAATTTTCTCAGGCGGATAAGCTCATGCTTCGGCGCGGCGAAAATATTTACAACGAACTTTGTTTCAGTTGCCACGGCGCGGATGGCAAAGGAATGCCGCTACAAGGTGCTGCCGCAGGCAGCACAATGGCGCCACCGCTCGGAGGTTCCAAAACGGTCACGGGTCTTTCTGATCAGATTATCCATGTCCTGCTCAAAGGGTTGAGCGGGCCGGTGAATGGGAAAAAATACGATGCGCTCATGGTCGCGATGGAAAGTAACGATGACCAATGGATCGCGGCGGTCGGTTCTTACGTGCGAAATAATTTCGGCAACAACGCCTCGCTGGTTCGCAGCAACCATGTCGCCCAACTCCGTGCCGAGTTTAAAGAACGCACCGCCCTTTGGACCTTGGATGAACTGGGCGAAGTTCTTCCGCAGTATTTAACGAATCGGCCGAGCTGGAAAGTTTCGGCGAGCCATGTGTCCGACCGCGCCCCGCGCGCGATCGATGGCAGACCCGAAACGCGCTACGAAACAGGCGTGGAGCAAGTTCCAGGAATGTGGTTTCAAATCGAGTTGCCGGAAGAAACAATTGTCTCCGGTCTCTTCCTCGATGCGGCAAGTTCTGCCCGCGATTATCCGCGCGGCTACAACATCGACGTCTCAAATGATGGAACACATTGGGAATCCATCGCGACTGGCAAAGGCAACGCGCGCACGACCGAAATCGCTTTTGCTCCGGTTAAAACCAAATTCATTCGCATTACACAAACCGGCACGGCCCGAGGCCTCTTCTGGTCGATTCACGAAATGCAAATCCTGCAACCGGCGGATGCGCAGAAAATAAAATTGGCAGGAGCGAAAAAAGCAGAAATTTCACGCTTCGAGTAAGCGCGATTTCACTCCTGCTTTCTGAACCTAACCGTTGCGGGCGCGTATCGCGTCGCGGATTTCCGTCAGAAGTAATTCTTCCTTCGTTGGCCCCGGTGGCGCAACCGGTACAACCGGCACCGGTTTTTTCTTTAAGTGGTTCATCCCTTTGACGACGAGGAAAATACAGAACGCCACAATGATGAAATCAATGACGGTGTTGATGAAAGCGCCGTAACCAATGACCGCCGCACCTGCGTCGGCGGCATCGGCCAGACTTTTCACGGGTGTGCCAGCCTTCGTTAATTTGCCGGGGTCGAGATTTATAAAAAGATCTTTGAAATCAACTCCACCCATCGCTTTGCCGATTGGCGGCATGATGATGTTGTTGACCAATGACGTGACAATTTTCCCGAAGGCTGCGCCGATGATGACGCCGACAGCCAAGTCCACCACATTGCCGCGCATCGCGAATTCTTTGAACTCCTTGATCATGCTCATACGTTTCCTTTCTGTTTTGTTTTTTGCCCCAAATTAAAATTTATAAGCCAAGGCGGTCACGAGTTTGAGATCATTTTTCTCACGACCGGGAGCAGGTTCGTTGTCGTAGGTGTCTTGCAGGTAGGTGCGCAAACTCAACTTTGGCGTCAGTCCCGTTTCGATTCCGATTTCTGCGTTGACGATGTAATTCTCGATATCGTCCACCTGCGGAAGAATTTCCACCGATTGCCAAATCTTGGTGCGGTCGTTTAATTTTTGATCAAACCGCTCGGCCAGACGCAGTGTGAAATAACCCCGCGTATCGTCGCCTTGCTTTTCATAAATAAAGGCGGGGCCGACTTCGCCACTGAGCCTCGTGGTTTCTTCTTTGATAAAATAATAACCGACGCCGGGACTCAATGTGAAACGATACTCAATGTCCGCAATGTCGTCGTGCAAACCATCCAAACGCAAATAGCCGTAAGCACGCTCTGAAAACAAACGGTTGTATTGTCCGAAGCCGTGCAGCGACTCGGCATTTTTCACGCTGTTGTTTTCGCCGTAGGTGGCATCCGCGCCAAACGCGAGTTCGTTCTGGTCCCATTTCTTTCCTGAAATAATATTCCCCGTGAAGAGCAACGTGTCGCTGTTGCCTCGGGTCAACGTGAAGCCCAACGCCGCCGAAGTGTCCCAGCCGGGTATTTTTTCCGCCGTGGGTGCTTGCGCCGAAACGGTGCAAACGGCCGCAGCGAAAACGCCGCCCACGATGGCGGTCTTGAAGATTTGCAGAGCAACTGGGCGATTCGTTTTATTGAGCATGGATTTGTTTTCTGTTTTGAGGTGTTGGGTGGTTCGAGAATCGATTTCTATTTTTTGAAAAGTTCTTTAATCCCTTCCACGGCTTTGCCCGCTTTTTCGCCCGCTCCTTTGCCGAGATCTTTTACATCCAGGCCAACTCCAGTCCCCGCCTCCACGCCCGCTTTCACCGCACTGGCAATGAGCGGCTTCAAAATCTCTTTGCAAAGTTGCGCGGCTGTCACGCCATTATTTTCCGAGCCGATGTCGGTTAAATGAATCGTTGGCAATGGAACCGTGATCGATTTTCCGCCGCCCAGTCCGGTGATGTTCACATTGATTTTCCCGCCGTTGATGACCACATCTTTCACGAAAAATTTCTTACCGCCTTCGCTCGCCGGTTTTCCTTCTGGCGTCGGCTTCACATCTTCGGGCGCGCCCTCCAGATTTTTCAAAATGGTCATTAAATTATTTCCGCCCAGCCCGCCTTCAAACGTGATTTCCGGCGCTTGAATATTGACTTCATCGACCACAATCGTATCCGACAAAACGGATCGAAGTTTCACCGCGACTTTGATGTTGCCGACCTGGATGGCCGAGGGTGTTTTGTAACCGTCGGGATTTCCGACGAACAATTTATTTAATTCGCCGTTGCCGTTCATCGGCGAGAGCGTCGCGCTGCCGAGGCGAACATCGACTTTGGTTAACTGCGGCCCGACGGTTTCGACGCCTTTTTTGACAATGGAATTGAGGTTAAAGAAAACCAGAGCCAGCGCGACGATCACGAGAACTGCGACGAAGACGACAATTCTAAGAACCCACTTTTTCATAGGAGTTGATGCTGTCGCGATTGGGAAATTGTGTCAAACGAGAATTGGGACGATGCTACCCCCGTTTTTTCATCTGCCGATGCACTGCGAAATAGTACAACAACCCGATCACCACCAGCGCGCCGATCATCCAAAGCGAAATACGATGCAGATTTCCTTCCATCAATTTTTCATCCTGACCCGCTTTGACGCCCACCCAACAAAGAACCGAGCACCAGATCGTCGAGCCGAGCAATGTGAAAAGCGAATACCAACGGAAATCCATTTTCACGATGCCCATTGGAATTCCGATCAAATGCCGCACCACCGGCAACAGCCGTGAAATAAAAACTCCAAACGATCCAAACTTTTGGCTCCATTCTTCCGCCGCGTGAACTTTCGTTTCGGGGATTAAAAAATATTTACCATACTTCAACACCAATGGTCGCCCCGCCCAACGTGAGACCCAATACATCACTGCCGCGCCGACCCACGAGCCGATAGTGCCGGCGATGATGACCCCCGCCATGCTGAACCGCCCTTTTTGGGCGAGCATCGCGGCTGGCGGGATGACGAATTCGCTCGGCAAAGGGACGATGGAACTTTCAATCGCCATAAGTAAAGCGATGAGCGGATAGCCGCCCGTGTCGAGTGCGCCCATATACCAATCGAGAAGTTCTTTAAACATATTGTTGTAGCGATCCTCGTATTAGGGCGGACTGATTGCTCGTATAAAATTTGCCGCGCTCTCATGAGATGCGGCTACAATTTAAAACTTCCCGCCGTAAATCGCGTTCTTGCCCAAGATTTGTTCGATGCGCAAAAGCTGATTGTATTTCGCCAAACGATCCGAGCGGCTCAATGAACCAGTTTTGATCTGCCCACAGTTCGTCGCCACCGCGATGTCGGCGATGGTCGCGTCCTCGGTTTCGCCGGAACGATGCGAGAGAACAGCAGTGTAACCATTTTCCTGCGCGAGTTCGACGGCGTCCAAAGTTTCCGTGAGCGAACCGATTTGATTTACTTTCACGAGAATGGAATTGGCCGTGCCGGTGTCGATGCCTTTGCGTAGGAATTTAACGTTCGTGACAAACAAATCGTCGCCGACGAGTTGGATTTTGTCGCCGAGTTTGTCGGTCAATTTTTTCCATGTCTTCCAATCGCCTTCCGCGCAACCATCTTCGATGCTGATGATCGGATATTGGCCGGTGAGCTTCGTGTAAAAGGCGACAATCTCGTCGCCGGAAAGTTTTTTACCGCTGCTTTTTTTGAAAATGTATTTGCCGCTGGCCTTGTCGTAAAACTCGGACGCCGCCACATCGAGCGCGAGGAAAATTTGTTTGCCCGCTTTGTAACCCGCGTCTTTGGTCGCCTGCAAAATAACTTCGATGGCCGCTTCCGCGCTATCGAGTTTCGGCGCGAAACCGCCTTCATCGCCGACCGCCGTCGAGAGACCTTTCTTTTTCAAAACAGATTTGAGAGCGTGAAAAATTTCGGTGATGGCCTGGAGTCCGCTGGAAAAAGTATCGAACCCTTTCGGCACGATCATGAATTCCTGGAAATCAATCGGCGCATCGGAATGCGCACCGCCGTTAATGACATTCGCCATCGGCACGGGAAGCACCTTTGCGTTCGGCCCGCCCAAATATTTGAAAAGCGGGATGTCGAGTTCAGCAGCGGCGGCTTTGGCGTTGGCGAGCGAGACCGCCAAAATAGCATTCGCACCGAGCTTGGATTTGGTTTCGGTGCCGTCAAGTTCGAGCATGGTGCGGTCAACCGTGAGTTGATCGAGCGCATCAAGACCGCGCAACGCCGGAAGAATTTTGCCGGTGACATTTTTAACCGCTTTGGAAACACCTTTGCCACAGTAGCGTTTGGCGTCAGCGTCGCGGAGTTCAAGCGCTTCGTGTTCGCCGGTGCTCGCGCCGCTCGGAACTGCCGCGCGACCGAGAACGCCGCTATCGAGAAGGACATCGACTTCGATGGTGGGATTGCCGCGGGAGTCGATGATTTCGCGGGATAGGAGGTCAACAATTTTGCTCATACGTAAATTCAAACAAATGAGCGCGCATCATAAGAACGAGCATTGATGAGTCAAGCGCGCAAGCCGCAAGGAAAAGCGACGATTGGGGAGGCTTGAGCATTTTTTAACGGCGAGCACGTTTGCGATTTCGCCATTTCTTCCGTATCCGGGAAATCAGATTCATCATCTTTTGCGCCCATTCTTCGGCCCAATTAAACTCGCTCGCCAGAAGCAAGAGGCCTAGTGGGATAAACACGAAGGCGGGCCCAGGCATCACGATCATGATGATGCCAGCGATGAGTAAAATTCCGCCCAGCAGAGAAACAATGATCTTACGGGGAAAAGGTGGAATTTTATCGAGCAGAAGAAAACGCCTGATTTTCGCCATCCATTTTTTTGCCTCATGTTCCGACATGTTTCAAAATCATGCGCCGTTTCTAAAATGCAACCCGGACACGGACTCGACAGAACTTCGTTCCAGCGAAATGCGGATCGAGAAATCAGGCAATTTAAGCGCCGGCTTTTTTAAGGCCATCAAGTTTTTCCTTCGCGCTGCGCATCAAAACTTTGAACTCACCCAATTGATCTGGTGCCAGCAAAATTCGGTTTCCGGCTGTGTTGTAACTGGTTTCCAGGGCATGCACTATTCCCACTCGCCGCGTGCTGTTGTAGGCGAGCAGTCGCAAATCGGCTCGCGTTCGATGAACCGCTTGAAAGCTGGGCAAAGAAGTCACCGTCATATCGACCTTTAGCATGAAATCCACCGCTTCCAAAAAAGATTCCAACTCGTCATAATCAAGAACCGTCCGATACTCTTCCAGGTTTTCCTCCTTAATTCCAATCACGACACCGTGTTCCTTGAAACCGGTGACGACTTCGGTGGATTCTCTATATGATACCGAAATAATCGCGGTCTTGGCAGAAACAGTTCCGACCTGCGACCAGGCCTTGATAATAGTCTTTCCAGTCTGGGCTTCGAATCCTTCGAGCTTCGTATAGAGATTGATGATGTTCGTGTCCTGCGCGCCAGCGATGCAACCACCGCAACTTACAACCAGAATGATGAAGTTCAATAAACGCATAATCCCTTTCCTCGACAGTTTGTTGTTGGGCAATTCAATGCCTCAAAAGCTCAAAGGTGATATTTTGATCAGGTTGAGCTTCGGACATTAAGGTGTTGGACGACAGGACTATTTTACAATTCAACAAATCCGCATCGCATAGTTCCCAGCAACACGATCGAAACCGCTGGCTTCGATGATACGTCCTTCGATAAACATGAATGAACTTTTCTTTCGCACGAAACTGGCATGCTGGGTAATGACCGCTCTTCAACTGTTTTGTTTTTATTCCCACGCCAAAGAGCCGCGTGCATCACAGAAGCCAAATGTCATTTTTATTTTGGCGGATGATTTGGGCTACGGCCATCTCGGTTGTTACGGCCAAACAAAAATTCTTACGCCGAATATCGACAAACTCTCTGCCGAAGGAATGCGCTTCACGCAATGTTATGCTGGATCACATGTCTGCGCGCCGTCACGCTCGACGTTGATGACCGGGTTGCATACCGGGCACACGCCGATTCGTTCCAATGGGGGAGACAAATCTCTTTACGACGGCGATGTCACGGTTGCCGAAGTTTTGAAGGATATGGGCTATACAACAGGTGGTTTCGGTAAATGGGGGCTTGGCCTTGAAAACAGTGAAGGCCGCCCGACGCGCCAGGGCTTCGACGAATTTTTCGGATTTCTCCATCAGGTCCACGCGCATTTTCATTATCCCTATTGGCTCTGGAAAAATGATGAGAAATTTTTCCTGCCCGAAAATGAAGGGAAGAAACAAGTCCGTTATGCGCAGGATGAAATTCAAAAGCAGACGCTTGATTTCATTCGCCGGAATCGTGCAAAGCAATTTTTTTGTTATCTACCCTACACATTGCCGCACGTGGAATTAGTCGTGCCGGAAGATTCCGTCCAACCATATCGAGGCAAATGGGAAGATGAACCGTTGCCCGATCCGCGTCCCGGATACGTGGGCGCAAAGGAATCGCGCGCCACCTTCGCAGGAATGGTCTCGCGCCTGGATCAGAACGTGGGCGAACTCCTGGCGCTGCTCAAGGATTTGAAACTTGATGAAAATACGATTGTGTTTTTCGCGGGCGACAACGGGCCGCAAGGAAATCAATGGCAGAAACTGGCCGACTTCTTCGACGGCAACGGACCGTTGCGCGGTTATAAAGGCGAGTTTTACGAAGGAGGCATTCGCGTGCCGATGATTGTGCGCTGGCCGGGAAAAATTAAAGCGAAGTCTGTGAGCGATCATATTTGTGCGTTCTGGGATTTTCTGCCAACAGCCGCGGCTTTGGCTGGCGCTGAATCTCCAAAAGGAATTGATGGAATTTCGTTCGTGCCGACTTTGCTTGGAACCAAGGGGCAAAGATCCCATCCGTTTCTTTATTGGGAAATGCCGCAGGGAAATAAATTGTCGCGCGCCATTCGGATGCAGGACTGGAAAGCGGTTCAATCAAAAGCAGATGGACCGTTTGAACTCTACAATTTGAAAAGCGATTTGGCTGAGAGAAGAAGTGTTGTGACAGAGAATTCCGCAGTAATGAAGCAAATCGAAAGTTATCTGGCAACCGCGCGAACCGAGGAACGAAAGCTTCCTCCAGAAAATCATCGACCGTCGGTTAAGGATTATGTTCGATGAATTCGTTGGCTTAAAAAAATTTTGTTGAACACAGGTTGAAAATGACTTGACCGAATGCTAGGATTTTTTTGTCGTAATAAATATCGCGGGGCGGGGGATCAAATATGACACGCAAAGAATTCGAAAAGTTACGGATATCCATTGAGGAGCAGGATTTCTTCGGAAACTACACCGATCCTATCGAATATGGAATTCAGCGCACGGCCTTTGAGAAAAGAAAATTTCAAAAGCTGATCGCGGCGGCGCGAAGAGTGAATTGCCGAACCGCCCGCTCCAAATCAGAACAGTGGCAGCGGCAGCTTGAAAGAGCGCGGCATTCCTATGAACGATTCAAGGAATTACAAAAAGAAATCGACGCCATGAAAATTCCCCTTAATCTCGCTTCGATCAGGGCCGCAAATGCCGGAAACCAGGCTAGGCTGTAGCGGCCACAGCAGACTGAATCGGCACCACTGGCGCAGATTTTTCCACGCGATAAAATTCAGCCAGGCTTTGTTGGGATGGAACTAATCCTTCCGCAGCAATCGCCGCAAGAATTCGTTCCTCGGTCATGATAAAGCGGTCCCGTTTGTAGAGAAGATAATCATCGCGCATTTCTTCCGGGGTCATATTGATCGTCACCAGGTTGGCCCCGGTGCGCAATCCTCGGCGATAACCCGTGCCGGGTTCAGCCAGATTCAATGCGCTCACCGCCGGGATGATCCAATTGGGACGCATCAGGCGCAGCGCGGCCATGCAGTTCAAAGTTAAATCAATATTTGCTGTTGGCTCATTGCTTAAAGGAGTTTCGTCGCCCGGAATAAATGGACTGACGCTGCACCCGTCGAGCGGCAACTCGCGAGCGAGTTTGAAATTCGCGAGCAACCGACTTTCATTTTGGCCGGGCAATCCAGCGATAAAGCCAGAACTCACTTTCCAACCGTGCGCGGCGAGATGACGAATATTTTCAATTCGTTCAGCATACGTTCCCGGCGAAAGCATTTCGCGATAATGATTTTGATCGCCGATTTCAAATTTGATGATGTAAATCGATGCGCCCGCTTCTTGCAGTTCCGAGTAAAGAATTGGGTTGAGCGTGCCGAGACAAACGCTAACGCCCAGCGTCGTTTCGCGGCGAATGGTTTTGATCAATGGAATAACAATTTCACGAACGGCCACTGGGTCTTCCCCGGACTGAATGTTGACATCCGTCACGCTTGCGGGGCGATGATGGATCAACAACTCAGCGAGTTGGTCATGCCGCGCGCGAAAACGAGCAAGGCTTTTGTTATCGCGGCGCATCCCGCAATAAGAACAATTCTCGCGGCAAAAATTTGAAATCTCGACCACTGCGCGAAGAAAAACACGATGCCCGAATTGCTTTAGCGCAACAGCGGACGCGCGTTCATGCAGCCGGTTCTGCGCCGCGCCATTGGACTTCAGAAGTTCGATGTCTGGAACGAATGACTGGTTGATCACCGCTCTAGTTAAGACTGGAAAAGGCGCGTGGCGCAAACCAAATCTTGCCAATTGAGTTCCGGCGACCCGCGCAAACTTTTACCGGCAGACTGGGTGATGGCTTGGCCAACGGTTTTTTAAGTTCGACGAATCGACGGAAAAATTCCGAAGGCCACGCGATTGACTTTGTTCCATCGAAGTCATTTCCGAAAATGAACGCAGTAAAATTAATCTGGGCACGACAGGTTCACTGGTTTCGCTCGCTGCGAAATGCGCTAGGCCAATTTCAAATTTCCGGTCTCAAATTTTCTTTGCCGACAGCATCGCCCGCGCTCCAAAATGCGACCAGACTTTTGCCTCCTTGATTCCCGCTTGCTTGGCCAACTCCCGCCATTCGCCCACGCGAAACCCGCGCTTGACCGAGAGCAAACCATCGTCGCGAAAACGTTTGGGAAAATTCCCGGCATGCAGCACGGCCCAGATGATGGCGTAGAGAAAAGCATTGCGCTGCATGTCGCTCAGTAAAACGGCGTGTCGGGCGACGCGCCAGGCTTCGCGGAAATGTTGTGAGATTTCAACATCGTTCGCGAGGTGATGCGTCATCTGGTTTGCGATCACTACATCAAAGCTTTCGTTATGGAACGGAAGCGCGAGCGCGGAACCGACAATCGTCTTTCCACTGCAGATTTGCAACGCATGGGGATTTGAGTCGAGGTTTGTAATTTCCCATAACCAACCGCGCTCCGTCGCCCAACGGCCAAGTTCTTTTCCCAGAGAACCATCCCCGGCCCCCAAGTCCAGCACCGTGAGGGAGCGACATTTTTCTTCGCCCAAAATTCGCGGTAGAAATCTTTGAAACGGCTCGGCGAAATGAAACAACCGATTAATGCGCGCGAGTTCCTGGTAACTCTCCGCCGTTTCCGAAAAGGAGCGATCCGGCGAATCGAAATATTCTGCTTGCGTCGCACGATGGCTCAAAAACATGCTTTTGCTTACGATATGCCTGCGACTCAAGTCAAACTCTGGCTGCAACGCCAAACTCTTTTCACCGTTCTGCGCCGAATCGCGATTGTGCTCCTTGTCACCATCGCGCTAACCGCACTTTTTAACCGTCCCAACGAAAAATTACATCCTGGGGGATTCGGTCGCGGCGTTGTTGATGGCGCGCTAATGCCCGGCGCATTGCCTCCCCTGCTTTTTGGTCGCGATGTTACGATTTACGCCGCGAACAATACCGGACGCACTTACAAACTCGGTTATACGGTCGGCGTCAACGGCTGCGGCGCACTTTTTTTTGGAATTATTTATTGGCGGGTGGTTCGTTGGAGAAAACTGTCCGCACAAAAAACACTTGAATCCGTCAGCGCCGCTTGAGCGCGCTTGCCAATACGGGTGGATAAAACTACCTTCGCCCACTTTATGGAAAAAGTTGTCATCATTGGAACGGGCTGCGCGGGACTTACCGCTGCGATTTACGCCGCTCGTTCAAATCTTTCGCCCCTCGTTCTCACCGGAACGATGCCGGGCGGACTCCTCACCACCACGAGTATTGTGGAAAATTATCCGGGCTTTCCTGACGGCATCGATGGCTACGAATTGATGGTGCGAATGCAGCAACAAGCGGAAAAATTCGGCGCACGAATCAAAGTTTTGCAAACCGTGGAGTCGGTCGATCTGTCGCAGCAACCGTTCACGCTCGTTGTCGATGGTGAAAAAGTTCAGACGCAAACCGTCATCATCGCCACCGGCGCGGGTCATCGCCATCTCGGTTTGCCCAGCGAACATCTGTTGGAAAAAAAGGGCGTAACGTATTGCGCAACTTGCGATGGCGCCTGGCCGATGTTTCGCAACCAACCGCTTGTCGTCGTCGGCGGTGGGGATTCCGCTTGTGAAGAAGCAACTTATTTAACCCGATTTGCCTCGGAAGTTTTTATTGTCCATCGCCGCGACAGTTTGCGCGCCTCGAAAATCATGGCCGAACGCACCTTGAGTCATCCGAAGATCAAACCGATCTGGGACACCGCCGTCACGGAAATTTTGGATACCACGCAAGACAAAGTAACCGGCGTGCGTTTGAAGAATTTGAAGACGAACGAAGAAAAAGTTTTGCCTTGCGCCGGAGTTTTCATCGCCATCGGCCACGTTCCGAACACGCAACTTTTCAAAGGCGTTTTGGACATGAACGAAAACGGCTACATCATTCCCAAGCGCGGAACTGAAACTAATGTGCGGGGCGTGTTTGTGGCAGGCGATTGCTCCGATCATGTTTATCGTCAAGCCGTGACTGCCGCTGGGCTTGGCTGCGCGGCGGCGATTGATGCCGAAAGATATTTGGCGGCGTTGAATCAGTGAGGCAGAATTCATAGATTCTACAAAGTTCGTTCCGCAAATTCTGTCTAACCTTATGAATTTGACCCGGTAAACGGAAGCTAACGCGTCTGGCGAAGTGCGAAGCGGCAGGCGCGCCTCCAAAATGTTTGTCGGTGAAGATCAACCTGCAAAACCAATCGGAAAACTTGTGCGCGAGAAATTTAATTAAGGAATTAATCTGAATGAAATGACGTCTTCACTTCGAGTTTTCTGTTTCGCACTTTTTGTTTCGACGTTGATTAGCGCTCGTGGCGAAACATTCCATGTCGCAACCAACGGCAACGATTCAAATGCCGGTTCAAAGCGAAAACCGTTCGCCAGTTTGAACCGCGCGCGTGACGCCGTCCGCAAATTCAAACA